>NZ_JAAFZF010000004.1:0-102568 GCF_010614825.1 Neobacillus sedimentimangrovi | reverse complement strand
TGAATGGAAAGCTTATGAATGGGGGAACAGTCGTAAAGGTTATTGGCGAATCTCAAAAAGTCCCATATTACACAGAACCCTTGGAAACTCCTATTGGAGTAACCAAGGGCTTAAAAGTCTACAGAAACGTTATGAATTCTTGCGTCATTTATCTTGATTGAACCGCCGTATACGGAACCGTACGTACGGTGGTGTGAGAGGACGGGGGTTAATCACCCCCTCCTACTCGATTTATAAGAATAGAAAGTATATTTTTATTTAAAGAAGGGTATAGATCAAGCCCCCCCTGACAAGGAGCCAATTTCACACCTTTTCCTTCAATGCATAGTTCCTATTTCTCAGTTGGAGCGCATGACAAAGGAGTTACGGTAGATTAGATATGTTGGACCAAAAGTTGGGAGGATGTGATACGGGGGGAGGCCATTATACTAACGCATTATTAGATTGGAAAATTTTTGACAAATTCTATTGTAAATAGAGAAAATTTCTGTTTTTTTGATTACAGAAAGTGACACACTTCAGCCGATCAACTAAGGTATACTTTTCCGTAACAGAAAGTAGAAGCATGAGGAGCCTTATTATAAAGGGGGAAACTAGTTGACGGTTTATTTGGATGTAATTTGGGCTCTAAATTTTTTATTTGATAGTCTACTTCTCTACTTAACCGGTATATTTCTAAAAAGGGATATTCGGATTTGGCGCATTCTAATAGGGGGATTTATTGGTTCGCTGATTATTTTATTATCATTTACTTCATTTCAAGTTTATTCTGGGCATCCGATTTCAAAGCTATTATTTTCCGTATTGATGATATTAACAGTATTTGGATTCAAGCGAGTTTCATTTTTTATAAAAGCTTTAATGACCTTTTATGTCTCGACTTTCATCATTGGTGGGGCATTAATCGGTATTCACTATTTTATTCAATATGACTCTGTTTTAACGACTAAAGTACTTATGGCAAGTGTAAAAGGATTTGGTGATCCAATTAGTTGGGGGTTCGTACTTATCGGGTTTCCAATCGCATGGCATTTTTCCAGGAAAAATATAGAAAGTATGGAAATGACAAAGATTAAGTATGACCAGTTAGTAGAAGTAAACATTGAAATTGAAAATGAACTTCTTACATTTAAGGGGTTAATTGATAGTGGAAACCAGCTATATGACCCAATTTCTAAGCTTCCAGTTATGATTGTTTCTATAAAAAATCAAATAGATGCTGTTTCTGAACCAATACAAAAATTGGCATCTTCTCCTGAACCTCTCATTAATGGAAATATCGAATTTCCAGTTGAATGGGAATCCAGGATGAGAGTTATTCCTTATAAAGTTGTTGGTCATAACCATCAATTGATTATCGCGATAAAACCAGATCGTATCATCATTAAACATGATGGAATTGGGTATCTGTGTGAAAAAGGGCTAATATCCTTCACTATGCAGCAGCTCTCTGCTGATGATACATATGAGTGTATTGTTCATCCGAAGATGTTGACAGGACAAAGGTTGCAAGGAGAATCAGTGAAGGTAAGCTAATAATACTATACTCAAAAAAGCAAAATTTTAGAAGGAGGAATACAAATGAAAAAATGGAAACTTCGCTTATCCTACTATTGGTATAAACTATTAATGAAGTTAGGTCTTAAAACCGATGAAGTATTTTATATTGGTGGAAGCGAAGCCCTGCCACCTCCTTTAAGCAAAGAAGAAGAAGAAATACTCCTACAAAAACTTCCTGCAGGTGATAAAGCGGCAAGATCAATATTAATTGAAAGAAACTTGCGGCTTGTAGTTTATATTGCACGCAAGTTTGAGAATACAGGAATCAATATTGAGGATTTAATCAGCATTGGCACTATTGGTTTAATTAAGGCTGTTAATACCTTTAATCCCGAAAAAAAGATCAAATTGGCTACATATGCATCTAGATGTATTGAAAATGAGATACTTATGTACTTAAGGCGAAATAATAAAATTAGATCAGAAGTCTCATTTGATGAGCCGCTTAACATTGATTGGGATGGAAATGAACTTTTGCTGTCAGATGTGTTAGGGACTGAAGATGATATTATTACAAAGGATTTAGAAGCCAATGTAGATCGAAAGCTATTAACAAAAGCACTCCATCAGCTTTCGGATCGAGAGAAACAAATTATGGAGCTTCGTTTCGGTCTATCAAACGGTGAGGAAAAAACGCAAAAGGATGTTGCTGATATGCTAGGGATATCACAGTCCTATATTTCTAGGTTAGAAAAACGAATTATCAAAAGATTAAGAAAAGAGTTTAATAAAATGGTTTAAAAGAAAAAAAGAAAATTTTTTCCATAAAAAAACTATTGATTTTATTGTTATCATCGCATTTCAGATAATATGCACCTATCTCTGAAAAAAGGATAGGTGCATATTTTTCCTTCCCAAGGAGATACTGTTTTTTGTACAGCAGCTCTCTCGAGGAGGGAAAAGAATTGACTCGAAATAAAGTTGAAATATGCGGTGTAGACACATCAAAACTTCCTGTTCTTAAGAACGAAGAAATGAGAGTACTTTTTAAGCAAATGCAAGAAGGAGACCTTAATGCAAGGGAAAAGTTGGTAAATGGAAATTTGCGTCTTGTATTGAGTGTCATTCAACGATTTAATAACAGGGGCGAGTTTGTTGATGACTTGTTTCAGGTTGGCTGTATTGGACTGATGAAATCGATTGATAATTTTGATTTAAGTCAGAATGTAAAGTTTTCAACTTATGCGGTGCCTATGATTATAGGAGAAATTAGAAGGTATTTACGTGATAATAATCCTATTCGTGTATCCCGCTCCCTAAGAGACATTGCCTATAAAGCATTACAAGTAAGGGAAAAATTGATGAGTGAAACTTCACGTGAACCTACAGCTGAGGAAATTGCCAAAGTTTTGGAAGTACCTCATGAAGAAATTGTGTTTGCGCTGGATGCCATACAAGATCCTGTATCCCTATTTGAGCCTATATATAATGATGGCGGAGATCCTATTTATGTAATGGATCAATTGAGCGATGAAAAAAATAAAGATGTACATTGGATCGAAGAAATCGCTTTAAAAGAGGGGATGCGAAGATTAAATGAACGCGAAAAATTAATTTTAAGGAAACGGTTTTTCCAGGGGAAAACCCAAATGGAGGTTGCCGATGAAATTGGTATCTCCCAAGCACAAGTTTCCCGACTCGAAAAAGCAGCAATTAGACAAATGAATAAAAATATACAAAGTTAACAGCTGTCCAATTGGACAGCTTATTTTTATTTAAGAATGTAACTTAGGTAGATACACTATCCTTCAATCTTTATACGATAAGCCATCCAAACGCCTATGGCAGCAAACCATTATGCATCGCTATCCAGCGCTTGCTCTTTTCTAATGGATTTATCCCCTTATACTATTTAGTTGGATACATACATATATTTTTTATAGAACATGTTACAGGGAGTGGTATCGGTGGTCACAATCTCTGAGTTTCAAATTAAAGATGTCGTTAATGTATTTGATGGAAAAAGGTTAGGTAACATTGGGGATATTGAAATTAATTTAACAACTGGAAAAATTGAAGCAATCGTCATTTCAGGAACCAGTAAAGTTCTTGGCTTTTTTGGGAAAGATGAAGAGATTATCATTCCATGGAAAAACATCATCAAAATTGGTCAGGATGTTATTTTAGTAAGATACAAAGGCGTGGAAGATCAACATATTGAAGAGTGATAAAATGTTCTAAATTCAATTCTTCCGATGAACATTTTATTTTTTCATGGTAAACTAAAGAAAAAAATAAGAGGTAGAGTAATGGAACCTTTTGTAAAGAAAAATCAATCCTATTTTTCTATTGAAAGCTGGATGAGCCAATTCCCTGGACTGATTGCCGGGATGACTACCAAATTAGGAGGTGTTAGTAAAGCGGAGTTGGCATCTTTAAATATGGGCTTTCATGTTGGAGATGATAAGGAAGCAGTATGTACAAATCGCGAAAGAGTTTCAACACTTCTGCAATTCCCATTAAATCATTGGGTAGGAGCTGAGCAAACACACGATACAGTGATTAGAAAAATATCTAAACATGATCGTGGTAGAGGAGCCAGTGCATATGAAACTTCCTTTAAAGGAACTGATGGGTTTTATACAAATGAAACGGGTATTCTTTTAACGCTTTGCTATGCTGACTGTGTTCCTCTCTATTTTATCGCTCCAGAAAATAACATGATTGGAGTGGCACATGCTGGCTGGAAAGGAACGGTTTCCCAAATTGGGAGAAAAATGATTGACTTGTGGGTAGAAGAGGGAATACGACCAGATCAGATTTCTGTAGGAATAGGACCATCAATCTGCGAAAAATGTTATATTGTGGATAATCTTGTCATAAAGTTAGTTGAAAATATACTAGAAGATGTCGACGTAAAACCATATAATTTAATTAATGAGAATCAATATTCATTGGATTTACGTATGTTAAACCGACTGATACTTCTAAAGGCTGGTGTACCTGATAAAAATATAAGTGTAACTAATTTTTGTACCAGCTGTCATGACGATGTGTTTTTTTCTCATCGTCGGGATCAGGGGAAGACTGGAAGAATGTTAAGTTATATTGGCTGGAAGGAGTATTAGATTCTGTTATGAAAGTTGCAACAAAGTATGAACACATAAAAAAGCAAATAAATGAGGCATGCCGGAAAGTTGGAAGAGATCCGCATGATATTACAGTTATAGCAGTTACGAAATATGTCAGTACAGAAAGGGCAATAGAAGCAATAGAAGCCGGAATAGAACATCTTGGGGAAAATAGGGACACTGGTCTTCTAGAAAAGTGGAATATTTTAAAAGACAAGCCTTGCTGGCATTTTATCGGAACACTTCAAACACGAAAGGTGAAAAATATTATTGATAAAGTGGATTATATTCATTCACTTGATCGCCTTTCATTGGCTGAAGAAATTAACAAAAGAGCCAATCATAAAATAAAATGTTTCGTACAAGTGAATGTTTCAAAAGAGGAGTCCAAACATGGATTAGCTCCTAAAAATGTAGTGGATTTCATTCAATCTCTTCGTCCGTTTGAAAACATTATTGTTGAGGGATTGATGACTATGGCTCCGTTTACGGATGATGAGAAGGTTCTTCGAAAATGTTTTAAAGAATTAAGAGAACTTCGCAATCAAGTTCAAGCTTGTCAGTTGGATTTCGCTCCATGTACAGAACTATCGATGGGAATGTCCAATGATTTCATGATTGCCATCGAGGAAGGAGCCACGATGGTAAGAATAGGAACAGCACTTGTTGGTGAAGATGGTTAGGAGAGAAAAAAATGACGATCAAATCTAAAATAAAAACGTTTTTCATGTTAGAAGATGAATTTGAAGATAATGAAGCTGTAAAAGAGCCTGTAGAATTAGTAAAACCAAAAAAAACACCTGTAAAGCCTCAAAATGTAGTTAATTTGCAAACTGTGCAAAAGGTTTCAAATACCAATAAGCCTTCTAAAGTTGTGTTAGTAGAACCACATTCCACTTCAGAGGCTACTGAAATTGCTGATCATATAAAAAATCGCCGAGCTGTTGTAGTAAATTTACAGAGGATTGATAGTGAATCAGGCAGGCAAATCGTTGATTTTTTAGGCGGGGTTGTTTATGCACTTAATGGTGAAATTTCAAAAATAGGGACAAGTACTTTTTTATGCACCCCGGATAATGTTGAGATTTCTGGCAATATCTCGGACATGTTTCCTGAGCGGGAACAATTAAACACGAGGTGGTAGTAGATATGGGCTTTGTTATTGGTATCTTACAGCAAATATTATATATTTATTCATGGGCATTAATTATTTATATTTTAATGTCCTGGTTTCCAAATGCTAGAGAATCGACGGTTGGACAGTTTTTGGCAAGGATTTGCGAACCATATTTAGAACCATTTAGAAGATTTATACCTCCAATCGGAATGATTGATATTTCACCAATTGTAGCTTTTCTTGTGCTCAATTTCGCTAGCAGAGGGCTTGGTAGTTTGGCCGTTTGGCTTTCATAAAAATTGATTAGATAGGAACATCTTTATGAATATTTATCAACATTTCCGCCCAGAAGAGCGAGAGTTCATAGACTTAGTATTACAATGGAAAAGTTTTGTTGAATTTAATTATGCGCCAAAATTAACCGATTTTTTGGATCCTAGGGAGCAACATATTTTAAAATTAATTATTGGTGAACATGGTGAAGTAAAATATCATTTTTTTGGCGGATACGATCAAGCGGAGAGAAAGAGAGCTTTATTATATCCAGAATATTTCACACCAAGTGAGGATGAATTTCAAATCAGTTTATTTGAAATTCATTATCCTAAGAAATTTGTTAAAATTGAACACCCACAAGTGTTAGGTACACTTATGTCATTAGGATTGAAACGTGGGAAATTTGGCGATATCTTGATTAATGATGAACAAATTCAATTTTTTACAGCTAAAGAAGTGAGCTTCTATGTTAGTAGTAATATCGAAACAATTGGACGCACTGGCGTAAAATTATCCGAGCAGCCATTTGAAAACGTGATTGCGTCAAATGAGAAATGGGAGGAAAATGATTTAACAGTATCTTCTTTACGTTTGGATACTGTTATTTCAGGTGTTTATCATATATCTCGTCAAAAAGCACAGGATTTAATTCAACATAATTTTGTTAAGGTAAATTGGACTTTGACAGAAAACACTTCTTTTCTTTGTGAAATAGGTGATATGATTTCTGTTCGAGGATTTGGTAGAGTCAAATTGATTAGAATTGACGGAAAAACAAAAAAAGAAAAGTGGCGAATAACAGTAGCGAAACAAAAATGATTGAATTTTTTGCAGGAAATTCGATGAACTTGTCGAATTATACCTAATACATATTGCAGTACAGTTTGTATGGAGGTGGCTTTATGCCGTTAACGCCGTTAGATATTCATAATAAAGAATTTAATAAAGGTTTTAGAGGATATGATGAGGATGAAGTAAATGAATTCCTTGATCAGGTAATCAAGGACTATGAATTAGTACTTCGTGAAAAAAAAGAATTAGAAGAACGTTTACAAGAAATGCAAGAACGTTTAAATCACTTTTCAAATATCGAAGAGACATTAAACAAATCAATCGTAATTGCACAAGAAGCTGGTGAAGAAGTAAAGCGTAATGCACAGAAAGAAGCAAAATTAATCATTAAAGAAGCGGAAAAAAATGCAGATCGAATTGTGAATGAATCTTTATCAAAAGCCAGAAAAATTGCTTTGGAAATTGAAGATTTAAAGAAACAATCAAAGATTTTTCGCACTCGTTTTAAAATGTTAATTGAAGCTCAGCTCGATATGTTAAATACGGATGATTGGGATCACTTATTAGAATATGAAGTAGATGCAAGTGATTTAATATTGCAGAAAGAAGAAGATTCACTAGCTTGACGAATTGTGTCTAGTAGCATATAATTTCATAACAAGTTATATAGAGCGGAATTGACGATGAAAGGGACAGTACAATTTTCAAAGGAGTTTTAAGCAGCGAGCCAGGGATGGTGGAAGCCTGGTAAAGCTCGAAAATTGGAAAATCACCCTTGAGTTCTGAGGTCGAACTTCTAAAGAAAAGTAGACTGATGCGTGTAATTCACGTTACGAATGATAAAGAGGATGGAATGAAGTTCCATCTATCAGGGTGGTACCGCGGGAAAAACCTTCTCGTCCCTATATTGGGATGAGAAGGTTTTTTATTTGATTTAAAGTCATTCTGTTCAATAAAAATAATGGAGGAAAAGAAGAAAATGGAATACAAAGACACACTATTGATGCCGCAAACAGATTTTCCGATGCGCGGCAATCTTCCAAAAAGAGAACCAGAAATCCAGGCAAAATGGGATGAAATGAATATTTATCAAAAAGTACAGGAGCGTACAAAACAGCGTCCTATTTTCGTCCTTCATGATGGACCACCATATGCCAATGGAGATATCCATATTGGGCATGCCTTAAATAAAATTTTAAAGGATTTTATTGTCCGCTATAAATCCATGAGTGGCTATCATGCACCTTATGTACCCGGCTGGGATACCCACGGACTTCCAATTGAACAAGCTCTAACCAACAAGGGAGTCAAACGTAAGGAAATGTCTGTTGCTGAATTTCGTAAGCTTTGTGCGGAATATGCTCTTGAACAAATTGATAACCAAAGAACCCAATTTAAGCGTCTTGGTGTTCGTGGAGATTGGCAAAATCCTTATATTACACTTAAGTCAGAGTATGAGGCGCAACAGATTAAGGTCTTCGGAGAAATGGCGAAGAAAGGTTATATTTACAAAGGACTTAAGCCTGTTTATTGGTCTCCATCTAGTGAATCTGCACTTGCGGAAGCTGAAATTGAATATAAAGATAAACGCTCACCATCTATTTATGTTGGTTTTAAGGTAAAAGACGGGAAAAATGTACTAGATCAAGATACTCAAATTGTAATCTGGACAACAACACCTTGGACCATTCCGGCAAACCTTGGTATTTCTGTACATCCAGACCTTACTTATGTGGTTGTTTCAGTAAATAATCAAAAATATGTTGTAGCCGAAGCTTTACTAGAAGCAGTGAAAAAAGAAATCGGCTGGGAAGAAACAACTATTGTTAAGAAACTTAAAGGTACTGATTTAGAGTATGTGGTTGCGGCCCATCCTTTATATGACCGCGACTCTCTTGTAATGCTTGGGGAACATGTAACGACTGATGCCGGTACTGGATGTGTTCATACAGCTCCTGGTCATGGGGAAGATGACTTCCTTGTAGGTCAAAAATATGGATTAGATGTCTTGAATCCAGTGGATGATAAAGGATATATGACAAGTGAAGCACCAGGGTTTGAAGGGTTATTCTATGATGAAGCAAATAAACCTATCACACAGGCGTTGGAAGAAGCAGGTGCTCTGCTTAAGCTATCCTTTATTACTCACTCCTATCCACATGACTGGAGAACAAAAAAACCGGTTATTTTTAGAGCAACTGCTCAATGGTTTGCATCGATTAAAGACTTCAGAAATGAACTGTTAGATGCTATTAAGGAAACAAAATTTGTACCTGCATGGGGAGAAATTCGCCTGTTTAACATGGTTCGCGATCGCGGGGATTGGTGTATTTCTCGCCAGCGTGTTTGGGGAGTTCCGATTCCTGTATTTTATGCGGAAAATGGAGAAGCAATTATTACTGATGAAACAATTAACCATGTTTCTGACCTATTCCGTCAATATGGTTCAAATGTATGGTTTGAACGGGAAGCTAAGGACCTATTACCGGAAGGCTTTACCCATCCTGGAAGTCCGAATGGCATATTTACAAAAGAAACAGATATTATGGACGTATGGTTTGACTCTGGTTCCTCTCATCAGGCTGTTTTGCATGAAAGAAGCGATCTCGTCCGACCTGCCGATCTTTACTTGGAAGGTTCTGACCAATACCGCGGCTGGTTTAACTCTTCGCTTTCAACAGCTGTAGCGGTGACAGGTAAGGCACCATATAAAGGTGTTTTAAGTCATGGTTTTGTTCTCGATGGCGAGGGTCGAAAAATGAGTAAATCTTTAGGAAATGTCGTCGTCCCTGCAAAGGTTATGAATCAATTAGGAGCAGATATTTTACGCCTATGGGTTGCATCAGTTGATTATCAAGCAGATGTTCGTGTTTCTGATGCCATTCTTAAACAAGTGGCTGAAGTGTATCGGAAAATCCGTAATACCTTCCGTTTCTTATTAGGTAACTTGGCAGACTTTGATCCAACTAAAGATAAGGTCTCTTACGAAAATTTACGTGAAGTCGATCAATTCATGCTTGTTAAACTGAACAAACTTATTAAAACTGTACGTAATGCTTATGAAAAATATGAGTTTGCCGGCATTTATCATGCAGTAAATAATTTCTGTACTTTGGATTTAAGTGCTTTCTACTTAGATTTTGCAAAAGATGTCCTATATATTGAAGCTGTTGACCATCCGGAACGCCGTGCAATTCAAACAGTTTTATATGAATCATTACTTGCATTAACCAAATTAGTTTCACCTATTCTTCCTCATACAGCTGATGAGGTATGGAGTTATATTCCTCATGTGGAAGAAGAAAGTGTTCAATTAACCGATTTTCCTGAATACCAAGAGCTTGAAGGTGCTCAGCAGTTAGAAGAAAAATGGACAGCATTTATGAAACTTCGGGATGATGTGTTAAAAGCACTAGAAGAAGCTAGAAATGCGAAATTAATTGGAAAATCTTTAACTGCAAAGGTAACACTATATGTGAATGAAAAAACGAAAGCACTTTTAGATTCCATTAATGAGAATTTACAACAACTCTTTATCGTTTCAGGCTTTGAAGTAGCAGGTTCTTATGATGAAGCACCTGAAAATGCGTCTAAATTAGATACAGCTGCGATTGTAGTTACGAAAGCCGAAGGGGAAACTTGCGAACGATGCTGGGTAGTTACTCCAGATGTTGGCCATGATAAGGATCATCCAACACTTTGTCCTCGCTGTGCCCGTGTGGTAAAAGAAAATTATAGTCATTTAGCCTAATTTCAAGCCCTGTACCTATGTACAGGGCTATGATATTTTTTGCATGGCAATAGTTGAGATTGATGTTAAATGTTGTCCAGAGTCACATACAGGGCTAGGGGAATAATAAGATCAATATCTCAAGCGGAGGGAGTAACACTATGAATGCCATGCAGGAAAAGCTGTTTCTTGAACTCCGTCAAAACAAAGAAGAAATTGAACAATCGTTGGCAAACAAAAACGAAAAGGACTGGTTGACTGATATATTAAAGGATGAGTTACGGGATATAGAAGTAGCATTGAGAAAGCTTAAAGAAGGAAATTTTGGTCAATGTGAAATTTCTGGAGAATTACTACCCGAAAAATTATTAACAATGATTCCTACACTAAGGTCGAAAAGAGATTCAGATTTCTTGGAGTATTTTTGGAAAAAGTCGATACCACTATCTTAAATAATTGTTCGTTGTCGCATAGCGGTTAAGTATGCTAAAATGCTAGGAGTAAATAATGACTTATGTGGGGGTATTTTTTAGTGTTTTATTACTTAACCGCGCTTTTCATTATCATTTTAGATCAAATTACAAAATGGCTTATTGTTAAAAATATGTATATTGGTGAAAGTATACCAGTCATCGATGATTTTTTATACATAACATCTCATCGGAATCGTGGTGCTGCGTGGGGTATCCTCCAAGGTCAAATGTGGTTCTTTTATGTGATAACAGTAATTGTCATAATTGGTCTTATTTATTATCTTCATAAAGCAGCGAAGGGTAAAATGCTGTTGGGTATTTCATTAGCTTTCATGCTTGGGGGAGCAATAGGTAATTTTATTGATCGTGTTTTTCGTAAAGAAGTCGTGGATTTTATACATTCGTATATTTTTAGCTATAATTTCCCGGTATTTAATATTGCCGATTCTGCATTAGTAATAGGAGTTGGCTTATTAATGATTCAAATGATACGTGAAGAAAGACAATCGAAGGAGAAAACATATGGAGAAAATGGAACACACCATTCTTGAGGCGCAAAAAGGAGATCGAATAGATAAAGTTATCTCCGGGTTAAATAATGAATGGTCCAGAACTCAAGTTCAACAATGGATTAAAAATGGACAAATTCTTGTGAATGGTCAAGAGGTAAAGACAAATTATAAGTGCAATCTGGGAGATCAAATTGAGATTCAAATTCCTGAACCAGTAGAACTTGAAGTGGTTCCGGAAGAAATGGATTTAGATATATATTATGAGGATAAAGATGTCCTTGTTGTGAATAAGCCAAAGGGTATGGTAGTTCACCCTGCCCCTGGTCACATGACAGGAACGCTTGTGAATGGATTAATGGCTCATTGCAAGGATTTATCCGGCATTAATGGGGTACTTCGACCAGGCATCGTGCACCGGATAGATAAGGATACATCTGGTCTTTTGATGGTAGCAAAAAATGATTTAGCACATGAAAGTCTTGTTAATCAATTAGTGGAAAAATCGGTAACAAGAAAATATATAGCCATTGTTCATGGTGTAATTCCCCATGATTTTGGAACGATTGATGCTCCTCTCGGAAGAGATCCAAAGGATCGACAAAGTATGGCCGTAGTGGATAATGGAAAACATGCGGTAACCCATTTTCAAGTGCTGGAACGTTTCAAGAACTTTACATTTGTTGAGTGTCAATTAGAAACAGGCAGGACTCATCAAATTCGTGTCCATATGAAATACATTGGCTATCCGCTTGTGGGGGATCCAAAATACGGTCCGAAAAAAACTTTAGATCTAAACGGCCAGGCATTACATGCGGGTGTTCTGGGATTTACACATCCGAGAACTGGTGAATATCTGGAATTTGAGGCACCTCTTCCAGAATATTTTGAGCAGCTGATTATTCAACTACGAAATAATCATTGACATGGTGAATAAATTACTGTATGCTAACAATAGCTAAATAAGCCTTTAATTCAGTCCCGTGAGGCTGAGAAGGAACGGTCAATATTGTAATGTATGTTTATTTGCAATTTTGTTACTATGAACTGTTACCCTCTCGCCAATATCGGTGAGAGGTTTTTTATTACTTAGAAGCAGGTGAAGAGGATGAACCAAAAAGCACTTGTTCTTGATGAGCAGGCAATTAACAGGGCATTGACAAGAATCGCTCATCAAATTATTGAGAAAAATAAAGGAATTGAGGATTGCGTATTGGTGGGTATCCGTACAAGAGGCATTCATATTGCCAAACGGTTAGCTGCCAAGATTGAACAAATTGAAGGAACCCCCATTCCTGTAGGGGAATTAGATATAACACTTTACCGAGACGATTTAACAAAGAAAACGGATAATCAAGAACCTCTTGTTAAAGGATCGGATATTTCATTTAACATAAGTAATAAGAAAGTTATTCTTGTTGACGATGTATTATATACCGGAAGAACAGTAAGAGCAGGACTAGATGCTTTAATGGATTTAGGTCGTCCATCCGCTATTCAGTTGGCAGTATTAGTTGACAGAGGACATCGCGAACTTCCAATCAGAGCAGATTACGTTGGAAAAAATATTCCGACTTCAAGTTCCGAAAAAATTGTGGTCGAATTAGTGGAAGTTGACCAAGTTGATCAAGTTAGCATTTATGAAAAATAAATACCAGCCCTTTTAAATGCAGTCCAGTGAGGCTGACAAAGGGGAATTGAGCCGATTGCAATTTTATCGGATTTCCATACCCTCTTTGTACCATCATGGACAAAAGAGGGTTTTTTATTTAGAAAATGAAAATAATACAAATACATTTCTACCAGGAGAGAGAGCAATGAATACCAAACCTATCCTAGCTGTTAATGAAACACCTAAATTTTCACAATGGCTTACTTTAAGTATACAACATCTTTTTGCGATGTTTGGAGCTACAATCCTTGTACCATATCTCGTTGGATTGGATCCGGCAATTGCTTTAATTTCAAGTGGACTTGGAACATTAGCCTTTTTACTCATTTGCAAATGGCAAGTTCCAGCGTATCTAGGATCTTCATTTGCCTTTATTGCTCCAGTTATTGCTGCAAAAACGGCTGGTGGGCCTGGTGCAGCAATGGTTGGAACATTTTTGGCAGGACTTGTCTACGGGACTGTTGCATTAGTTATTAGTAAAGTAGGACATCGCTGGATAATGAATTTACTTCCTCCCGTGGTTGTTGGACCAGTCATCATCGTAATTGGCTTAGCAATTGCTCCAACCGCGGTTGGAATGGCTATGAATAATCCAGATGGACAATATAGTACGCTTCACTTTTCAGTTGCATTGGTTACACTAGCCGCTACGATCCTTTTCTCGATTTATGCTAAAAAAATTCTTAGTATTATTCCAATTCTCGCTGGTATAGTAGTCGGGTATGTTTACGCCTTATTCATCGGGATCATTGATTTTAAACCTGTCCTAGAAGCCCAATGGTTTGAAATGCCGAAATTTATCATTCCATTTGTCAGCTATGAAGTAAAATTCACATGGAATATTTTTTGGTTAATGGTTCCGGTCGCGGTGGTAACGCTATCCGAGCATATCGGGCACCAGCTTGTTCTAAGCAAGGTGGTAGGACGGGACTATATTAAAGAGCCAGGACTTCATCGTTCGATTCTTGGGGATGGAACTGCAACAATGATTTCTGCCCTTATTGGAGGTCCTCCGAAGACAACATACGGTGAAAATATTGGTGTATTGGCAATCACCCGTGTGTACAGTGTCCATGTTCTTGCTGGTGCTGCAGTTTTAGCAATAATCTTTGGATTTGTTGGGAAAATTACAGCATTAATTAATACTATACCTACACCGGTTATGGGTGGCGTGTCCATACTATTATTTGGAATCATTGCCTCCTCTGGATTAAGGATGTTGGTAGATAGCAAAATAGATTTTGCAGATAAACGAAATCTGGTCATCTCATCTGTGATTCTAATCCTTGGAGTTGGTGGAGCGATTTTAAAACTTCCTATTAAAGATATTGAAATTCATGGAATGGCACTGTCTGCAATTTTCGGGGTTTTATTAAATCTAATCCTTCCAGGCAGACAGAAAGTAAATGAAAATTTGTTTGAAACTGAAGAAAATCGAAAAACAGCATAATCCATATTAAATACCTTTTAAATGAAGTCCAGAGAGGCTTACAAGGGTGTATAAATCGGATTGGCTTCGAATGAAGCCAAAAACGGAGATAGGTAAGATTTGTTACACCCTGATCTTTTTGGATCAGGGTGTTTTTTATCCAAACGGAGAGGCGGGACAATAGATGTTGCAACACTTATTAACTACAAATGAGTTGAAAGTGGAAGAGATCTATCAAATTTTACAGGATGCTCAGCGTTTTGCAGATGGTATGACTTGGCGTCCAAATGGAAAGCTGTTTTCTGCCAACTTATTTTACGAAAATAGCACCAGGACGAAATGTAGTTTTGAAATAGCTGAGAGAAAATTGGGATTACATGTTATTCCTTTTGAAGTCCAAACTTCAAGTGTTCAAAAAGGGGAAACGCTCTACGATACGGTTAAAACCTTGGAAACTATCGGTGTTCATACAATTGTTATCCGCCATAGCCAGGACCGTTATTTTGATGATTTGGTTGGAAAGGTAAACGTGCCAATTATTAATGGCGGTGATGGTTGTGGGCATCATCCAACACAATCCCTTCTTGATCTATTGACGATTTATCAAGAGTTTGGAGGATTTAAAGGATTGAAAATCGCTATTATTGGCGACATAAGACATAGCAGGGTAGCTCGATCCAATGCAGATACACTAACAAGATTAGGAGCAGAAGTAATGTTCTCAGGCCCAGAGGAATGGTTTGATAGCCATAGTTTACATTCCTCGCGTTTTTTACCGATTGATTACGCTATACCTCAAGCAGATGTTGTCATGCTACTTCGAGTGCAGCATGAGAGGCATCAAAAGAAAGGAAGCTTTACGGCATCAGAGTACCATCAAAAATTTGGTCTTACAATCGAAAGAGAAAAGAAAATGAAACCTGGAAGCATTATTATGCATCCTGCGCCAGTCAATCGTAACGTTGAAATTGCTGATAGCCTTGTAGAATGCAGCCGTTCAAGAATTTTTAAGCAAATGAAAAATGGTGTATTTGTCAGGATGGCAGTTTTGAAGAGATCTTTAGAAAGTATAAATGGAGGGTATATCAATGAAAATACTTATTCAGAACGCCAATTACATAGCATCTAACGGTGAAAAAAAACATGCTGATATTTTAATAGAAAACGGAACTATTACAAAAATTAGTGACCAAATTGATTCAAGTGCAGATCGAAAAATTGATGCTAAAGGATTGCTTGTTTCACCTGGGTTTATCGACCTTCATGTCCATCTCCGTGAACCTGGCGGTGAGAAAAAAGAAACCATTGCTACTGGTACATTAGCAGCTGCAAGAGGAGGTTTTACTACCGTTGCTGCTATGCCGAATACAAGACCAGTACCTGACACCCAAAGGAACATGGAGGACTTGCAAAATAAAATAAAACAATCAGCAAAGGTTCGAGTTTTACCGTATGCCTCCATTACTACTAGATTACTTGGTGAGGAATTGACGGACTTTGAAGCATTAAAAAAGGCAGGTGCATTCGCCTTTACAGATGATGGTGTCGGAGTGCAATCGGCAAACATGATGCTAGAAGCGATGAAGAGAGCAGCAGAACTTAACATGGCAATCGTTGCACACTGTGAAGATAATACTTTGGTAAATAAAGGTTGTGTTCATGAAGGATCTTTTGCGAGAATACATGGATTAAACGGGATTCCTTCAGTATGTGAATCCACTCAAATAGCTAGGGATGTCCTACTAGCTGAAGCAGCCGGCTGTCATTATCATGTATGTCACGTAAGTACAAAAGAGTCAGTCAGAGTGATTAGAGATGCGAAACGAGCTGGTATTAAAGTTACTGCAGAAGTAACACCACACCATTTGCTCTTAACTCAAGATGATATCCCGGGACTTGATGCGAATTATAAGATGAATCCGCCGCTTCGTGATGCTGCCGATAAGGCTGCTTTGATCGAGGGACTGCTGGATGGAACAATTGATTTTATTGCAACTGATCATGCGCCCCATACGATGGAAGAAAAAAGTGAAGGAATGCAATTAGCACCGTTTGGAATTGTCGGTCTAGAAACAGCATTTCCACTCCTTTATACAAACTTTGTTTTAACTAAAATGATCTCTTTTGAACAGTTAATCGCACTATTATCGAAGAAACCGGCAGAAAGTTTTTCACTTCCTTATGGTGAAATCAAAGTTGGAGCACCAGCCGATCTTGTCCTCTTAAACCTAAATGAGGAAAGAGAAATAAATCCAGATGAATTTTTATCAAAAGGAAAAAATACACCATTCGCAGGCTGGAAGTGTAAAGGCTGGCCTGTGATGACAATTGCTGAAGGACAAATAGTTTGGGAAAAAGGATGTGTGACAGCATGAAAGCTCAGTTAATTTTAGAAGATGGAACAATTTTTATTGGAGATGGTTTTGGAAGCCATATCGATACCATTGGTGAAGTCGTATTTAATACAGGTATGACAGGGTATCAAGAGATTCTTTCCGATCCTTCTTATTGTGGTCAAATTGTAATGCTAACATATCCATTAATAGGAAACTATGGAATTAATCGAGATGATTTTGAATCGATTAATCCATCAATCAAAGGAATGATTGTTAAAGAGGTTTCTGACTTCCCTTCTAACTGGCGAAGTGAATTTACCATCGACGAATATTTTAAAATGAAAAAAATTCCCGGTATTTCGGGAATTGATACCCGTAAATTGACAAGAATCATTCGTCAATATGGAACATTAAAGGGAGCCATTTGCAGCATTGATAATGATCCGGATGATGTTTTAAGAAAATTGAGGCAAATAAGACTACCGAACGATCAGGTACGAACAGTTTCAACGAAAAATCCGTATCCAAGCCCTGGTCGAGGTAATAGAATTGTTGTCGTTGACTTTGGAATGAAACATGGTATATTGCGCGAATTAAATAATCGAGGTTGTGACGTCATCGTTGTTCCATATCATACGACTGCAGATGAAATCTTAAAACTGCGTCCAGACGGAATCATGCTTACAAATGGACCGGGTGATCCAAAGGATGTTCCTGAAGGAATCCAAATGATTAAAGAAGTCCTTGGTATTGTTCCGATATTTGGTATTTGCCTTGGACACCAACTATTTGCACTTGCATGCGGTGCTGACACGGTAAAGATGAAGTTTGGTCATCGTGGTTCAAATCACCCTGTCAAGGATTTAACAACAGGTAAGGTTCTTATTACTTCACAAAATCATGGCTATACAGTAGATCCAAAATCAATAAAAAATACTAGATTAGAGATTACTCACATTGCTCTGAATGATGGAAGCATTGAGGGATTAAAGCATTTAGTTTACCCAGCCTTTACAGTCCAATACCATCCGGAGGCATCTCCTGGTCCGGAAGATGCAAACTGCTTATTTGATCAATTCCTTGCAATGATAGAAGCAAATAAACGGGAGGTTACAACAAATGCCTAAACGTAAAGAGATACACTCCATATTAGTTATTGGCTCAGGTCCGATTGTTATTGGGCAGGCAGCAGAATTTGACTATGCTGGTACACAAGCTTGTATCGCGTTAAAAGAAGAAGGATACCGGGTCATTCTAGTAAACTCTAATCCAGCAACAATTATGACAGATACGGAAATTGCGGATGCTGTTTATATCGAACCACTGACAGTAGAATTTGTCAGCCGAATCATTCGCAAGGAACGACCGGACGCACTATTAGCCACTCTTGGAGGCCAGACAGGTCTTAATCTTGCTGTGGAATTGGCAGAATCAGGTGTTCTTGAAGAATACGGTGTTGAAATATTAGGAACAAAGCTATCTGCCATTAAACAAGCAGAAGATCGCGAATTATTTAGAAGTTTAATGAATACGTTAAACGAACCGGTGCCAGAAAGCGAGATTGTCCATGAATTGGAAGAGGCAATTGCTTTTGTTGAGAAAATTGGTTTTCCAATTATTGTACGCCCTGCGTATACATTAGGAGGTACTGGTGGAGGCATATGCCACAACATGGAAGAACTTAAGGAAATTGTGACGAGCGGATTAAATAACAGTCCTGTTCATCAATGCTTGCTCGAAAAAAGCATAGCCGGCTATAAGGAGATTGAATATGAAGTCATGCGTGACGCGGGTGATAACGCAATTGTTGTATGTAATATGGAGAACATTGACCCGGTTGGTATCCATACAGGTGATTCTATTGTTGTAGCTCCAAGCCAGACGCTGAGTGATCGCGAATATCAGATGTTAAGAAATGTGTCATTAAAAATTATCCGTGCCCTCGGGATTGAAGGAGGTTGCAATGTTCAGCTAGCTTTAGATCCTAATAGCTTCAAATACTATATTATCGAAGTGAATCCAAGAGTAAGCCGTTCTTCAGCCCTTGCATCTAAAGCAACTGGCTATCCAATTGCCAAGCTTGCTGCCAAAATTGCAGTTGGCCTAACACTAGATGAAATGATGAACCCAGTAACTGGAAAAACATATGCCAGCTTCGAGCCGGCACTTGATTATGTTGTTACAAAAATCCCAAGATGGCCGTTTGATAAATTTGAATCTGGGAACCGTTCACTCGGTACACAAATGAAAGCCACAGGCGAAGTGATGGCGATTGGGCGAAATTTTGAGGAATCTTTATTAAAAGCTATTCGTTCATTGGAAGCGGGTGTTTATCATTTTGAATTAAATGGTGCCTCTGAAATCGATGATGAATTGCTTGAAAAGAGAATTCGAAAAGCTGGTGATGAACGACTCTTCTATATTGCGGAAGCCATTAAACGCGGGATTTCAATTGAAGTGATTCATGAGTGGAGTAAAATTGATCGTTTCTTCCTCAAAAAAATGGAGGGCATCATTGAATTAGAAGCTAAAATTTCTGAGAACCTGTTTGATCCAGAAATTCTTAGGGAAGCAAAACAAAAGGGATTTACAGATAAAAAGATTGCTGAACTATGGAGGACGAGTGAATCAGAAATTTATAGTTTCAGAAAAATGAAGGGGATCATACCTGTCTATAAGATGGTTGATACTTGTGCCGCTGAGTTTGAATCGGAAACACCTTATTACTATGGTACTTATGAAGAAGAAAATGAGTCGGTTATAACCGGTAAAGAGAGTGTGATCGTTCTAGGGTCTGGTCCAATTCGCATTGGTCAAGGAATAGAGTTTGACTATGCTACTGTTCACTCTGTTAAAGCCATCAAAGAAGCAGGTTATGAAGCGATCATTATTAACAATAACCCTGAAACGGTTTCTACTGATTTTAGTATATCTGATAAACTCTACTTCGAACCGCTAACGATTGAAGATGTCATGCATATTATCGAATTAGAAAAACCGATCGGAGTGGTGGTTCAATTTGGCGGTCAGACGGCTATTAATCTAGCAGCAGGACTTGCAGAACATGGAGTGAGAATCCTAGGTACAAGTCTTGAAGATTTGGATCGTGCAGAAGACCGCGATAAATTTGAATATACATTAAATCAATTGGGTATCCCTCAGCCGCTTGGAAAGACAGCACTTTCTGTTAAGGAAGCTATGAGGATTGCTGAGGAAATTGGTTATCCTGTCCTCATTCGTCCTTCTTATGTACTGGGCGGCCGAGCCATGGAGATTGTTTATCATGAAGATGAACTTCTTAGATATATGGAAAATGCGGTCAAGATTCATCCGGAACATCCTGTCCTAATTGATCGATATCTAACAGGTAAAGAAATAGAAGTGGATGCAATATCGGATGGGAAAAATGTCTTGATCCCAGGGATTATGGAGCATATTGAACGTGCTGGTGTTCATTCGGGAGATTCCATTGCAGTCTATCCGCCACAAACACTATCTACGGAAATTAAACAAAAGATTGTTGAATATACAGAGAAATTAGCACTTGGTCTTAATATTGTTGGCCTACTGAATATTCAATATGTTGTTACAGACGGGGAAGTATTTGTATTAGAAGTAAATCCACGTTCAAGCCGAACGGTGCCGTTTTTAAGTAAAATCACAAATATCCCAATGGCAAAACTTGCGACAAAAGCTATTCTTGGTATATCTCTTCCGGAACAAGGATATTCAACTGGAATTGTTCCTGAAAAGAATGGGGTCTTTGTAAAAGTACCTGTATTCTCATTCGCGAAATTAAGAAGTGTTGACATTTCTCTCGGACCGGAAATGAAATCCACTGGTGAGGTAATGGGAAAAGATATTACTTTGGAAAAGGCTCTATATAAAGGCTTGATTGCTTCAGGAATGACCATACAGAAGTTTGGTACAGTCTTATTCACTGTTGCAGATAAGGATAAAGCAGAAGCGTTAGAACTAGCTAAGAAATTTGCTGCAAATGGATATCGAATCATGGCGACAAAAGGAACCGCTGAAGTACTAAAAGCAGCAGGACTTCAAGTCAATGTTGTAGGTAAGATTGGTTCCGAAGGGACTACATTACTTGATGTGATCCATCGCGGTGAAGTGCAGTTAATCGTCAATACGTTAACCAAGGGGAAACAACCTCAGCGTGACGGTTTTAGAATCCGACGCGAAGCAGTTGAGAATGGGGTTCCATGTTTAACATCACTGGATACAGCTAATGCACTCTTAAAAATTATCGAATCTATGAATTTTTCTGTGGAAGCAATAGAGTCGGCGCATAGGGAGGCAGTTTTTGCATGATTACAAAAGAAATGTGCCAAATAGTCAGCCATAAAGAAATAGCGGCAGACATTTTTGAGCTAACTGTTGAAGCCAAATTCGTAGGGCAAATAAAAGCGCCGGGGCAATTTGTGCATATTCGGGTCTCTAATGGTTGGGACCCACTTTTACGAAGACCAATTAGTATTTCTTCTTTTGATAAAAAGAAAAACCAATTAACAATGATTTACCGAAGGGATGGAAAGGGAACACAGCTTCTTTCCCAGCTAGATACCGGAGAGGTTGTCGATATTCTTGGGCCATTAGGAAATGGATTCCCGGTTGGTGAAGTGGATAAAGGACAAATTGCATTGCTAGTAGGGGGCGGAATTGGAGTGCCCCCCCTTTATGAACTTTCTAAACAGTTGACAGAAAAAGGTGTAATCGTAAAACATGTCCTTGGATTTCAATCTGAGTCGCATGTATTTTATGAAAAGGAATTTTCTAATTATGGTGAAACCATCGTTACGACAGTCGACGGTTCGTATGGTGTTAAGGGTTTAGTGACGGATGTTATAAAGAATTTATCGTTTGATTGTATATTTACTTGTGGTCCTACTCCTATGTTAAGAGCCATTAAGCAAGAGTATTCAAATAAAAAAGTCTTTCTATCATTGGAGGAACGGATGGGCTGTGGAATAGGTGCTTGTTTTGCCTGTGTATGTAAAACTGGAAATGATCCTTCAGGAAATTCTTATAAAAAGATTTGTAGTGATGGACCTGTTTTCCGAGCTAAAGAGGTGTTAATATGAGCCGTCTAAATGTAGAATTACCTGGTTTAAAGTTAAAAAATCCGATTATGCCTGCCTCAGGATGTTTCGGATTTGGTAGAGAGTACAGCCAGTTGTATGATTTGAACCTTCTGGGCGCGATTATGATAAAAGCAACTACGGTAAAAACGCGATTTGGAAATCCTACACCACGAGTAGCAGAGACACATGCAGGAATGCTAAATGCAATTGGCCTTCAAAATCCGGGGTTGGATAAGGTGATTTCTGAGGAGTTGCCATGGCTTTCACAATATGATGTTCCAATAATTGCTAATGTTGCAGGTTCAGTAGAAGAAGAATATGTCGAGGTAGCAAGAGAAATCTCCAAATCTCCTAATGTCCATGCCCTTGAATTAAATATTAGTTGTCCGAATGTAAAAACCGGAGGGATCGCTTTTGGGACGATTCCTGAGGTGGCTAAACAATTAACCCGCAAAGTGAAGGAAGTTTCAGAGGTTCCGGTATATGTGAAGCTATCGCCGAATGTAACCAATATAGTAGAAATGGCTAAGGCTGTCGAAGCGGGAGGCGCTGATGGATTATCGATGATAAATACATTAGTTGGGATGAAGATTGATATAAAAACTGGAAAACCGATCTTAGCCAATCGAACGGGAGGTCTTTCCGGTCCTGCGATTAAGCCAATTGCTATTCGCATGATTTATGAAGTAAGCCAGGTGACTAACCTGCCGATCATAGGAATGGGTGGCATACAATCGGCAGAAGATGTCATTGAATTCTTTTACGCGGGAGCGAGTGCCGTTGCAGTGGGGACAGCAAATTTTGTGGATCCGTTTGTTTGCCCTTCCATTATTGAACAGTTGCCTGAACTATTGGAAAAATTAGGATTTGAACATATAAGTGAATGTACAGGAAGGAGCTGGAAACAAAATGGACAACTCGCTTATCATCGCTCTTGATTTTGCAAATAAAATAGAGGTTGAACAATTCCTACAGCCGTTTGGTGATAGGCAGCTTTTTGTAAAGGTTGGTATGGAGCTCTATTACCAGGAAGGTCCTTCTATTATTTATTTGTTAAAAGAAAAAGGTCATCGAATTTTTCTTGATTTAAAACTACATGACATTCCAAATACAGTAAAAAATGCCATGAAGGGGCTTGCCCGCCTCGATTGTGATTTAGTCAATGTACATGCTGCAGGAGGAAAGGAAATGATGCAGGCAGCATTGGAAGGTTTGGAAGCAGGAACCTCAATGGGGAGAAAACGACCATATTGTATAGCTGTTACCCAGTTAACAAGCACATCTGAAGAACAAATGAATAAAGAACAGTTGATTCCTGTAAGTCTTATTGATTCTGTCCTCCATTACTCGGTGCTGACAAAAAAAGCTGGTTTGGATGGAGTGGTGTGTTCGGCATGGGAAGCTGAACGGATTCGTGAAAAAGTAGGCCAGCCATTTTTAACGGTTACACCGGGGGTACGATTGAAAGAGGATCAAGCTGGTGATCAGAAGAGGATTGCCACTCCTGATTTTGCTAGAAATGCAGGGGTAAGTGCAATTGTTGTCGGGCGCTCCATTACTCGATCAGCTGATCCAGTTCAAACGTATCAAAAATGGATGGAAATATGGAAGGGAGTACATTCATGAAAAAGATCATTGCTGAAAAATTATTAGAGATAAATGCTGTTGCTTTACAGCCGAAAGAACCTTTTACTTGGACATCAGGTCTTCGTTCTCCAATTTATTGTGACAATCGTTTGACCTTGTCATACCCAACCGTTCGAAGGGCAATAGCGCAAGGTTTGCAAAAAGTAATTGTTGAAAACTACCCCCATGTTGAAGTAATAGCTGGGACAGCAACTGCAGGCATACCTCATGCAGCTTGGGTCAGTGAATTAATGGATTTGCCTATGTGTTATGTTCGGTCAAAAGCAAAGGGCCACGGTAAAGGAAATCAAATTGAAGGCAAGGTTAATGTGGGACAAAAGGTTGTAGTTGTTGAAGATTTAATTTCAACCGGCGGAAGTGTAATAACAGCGGTCAAAGCTTTAAGGGATGCGGGATGTGAAGTAATTGGTGTTGTATCCATATTTACATACGGCTTGGAAAAGGGAAAACAAGAGTTTGCTAAAGAAGGAATTAAGAGTGTATCGTTAACAGATTTTGCGACACTTGTTGAAACAGCCATTGAAAAAGGATACATCAGTGAAAATGACCAAGAAAGTCTACTAGCTTGGAGTAAGAATCCAACTGAATGGAGCAGGCAGTACGTATAGTTGCATAGAAAAAAGCCCCAAATATTGGGGCTTAATTAATTTTTCTTTAAATTTAGTACGAGTTCCTCGTCAGGTGTAACATAAACAGTTTGCTGATGATCATAAATGACAAATCCAGGTTTTGCACCACTTGGTTTTTTTACATGCCGGACTTTGGTGAAATCAACAGGAACAGAGCTAGAATGTCTGGCCTTGCTAAAATATGCAGCTAGTTTTGCTGCTTCTAGTATCGTTTCCTCCGATGGATTTTTACTGCGTATTACGACATGGGAACCTGGTATATCTTTCGTATGAAGCCAAATTTCATCTCTTGCGGCTAGCTTGTTAGTTAAATAATCATTTTGCTTATTATTTTTCCCGACAATAATCTCAGTTCCATCTGAAGATTGGAAGTAATCAAGCAAAGGTTTTGTGTTTTGAATCTTTCTTCCATTCCGCTTTTGCCGTTCTCGAAGATACCCTCCCTCGACAAGCTCCTCCCGAATCTCTTGTAAATCTTTCGGGGAAGCCGTTTGTACCTGATGAAGTAGATTATCAAAATAAGCAACTTCTTCTTGAGCTTTTTTGATTTGTTCTAAGGTGATAGTTACTGCGTTTTTAGCCTTCTGGTATTTAGAAAAATATTTTTGAGCATTTTCAGAAGGAGACTTTCTCGGATCCAATGGGATCACAACCATACCACCGGATTCATCATAATAGTCAAGTACTTCAATTTCCTTCATACCTTTTTTTACTGCGAATAGATTGGCTGTCAATAATTCTCCGTAATGTTTAAACTGATCTGCTTTTTCTGCTTCTTTTAATGTAGCCTCAAGCTTTTTGATTTTCTTTACATTTTTTTCTTTTTCATTAGTGATGAATCGTTCTATATCTTGACCTTGCTGTTTCACGCGGTCTCTCTCAGCTTTTTTGTAATAAAAGCGGTCTAGCATTTCACTAAGTGAGGTAAATTCCTTCACTTCACCTTTTAGATGCTCCAGAGGAAACAAGTAAAAGGCTTCTTTTCCATCATTAGTTATTATGGATGGTGACAGATCGCCAGTCTTAATTTTATTCACAAGTTTAATAAACGTTTTTGGTACCGTGGTTCGGTTTGCCAGACCACTTTGATATAGGACTTCCTTAGCAAAAATCGGTGAAACCCCTGCAAAATGATTAACTAACTGTTGATCCAACTTTTCGGCATTAAAATCAATTGATCGTAGTACATCCTCTTCATTTGCCAAGAAAGGATTTTTTTTATTTTGTTCTGGAGGGAAGACATACGGTTGACCAGGGAGTATTGCCCTATGAGTGTTAACCGCAAAAGAAATATGTTTAATACTGTCTAAAATAAGATTTCGTGTTTTATCAATTAAAATGATGTTGCTATGTCTGCCCATAATTTCAATGATTAGCTGTTTGTAGCTTACATCCCCAATTTCATTACGGCCCTTTATCTCAAAAATAATCATTCTGTCATTTCCAATTTGATAGAGATCTTCCAAAATAGAGCCTTCAATGTGCTTTCTAAGCAGCATACAAAACATTGGAGGTTCACTAGGATTTTCAAAAGATTCATTGGTTAGTTGAACTCGGGCATAGCTTGGGTGAGCCGATAACAACAGTTTGTGATTGGTTCCAGCTGCACGAATGGTCAAAATGATCTCATTTTTATATGGCTGATAAACTTTATTAATTCGACCGCCTTTTAATTGTTGTTTAAGCTCATCAGCCATCGATTTAGTAAATAATCCGTCAAATGACATGGAAAACATCCTTTTCTTCCAACATATTTTTCATTTTAAGTATACTCTAGGTGTGAATTTTATGCAGAATTTTTACATCCACCTTAGTATTTTATACCCCATAAAAATGATAATAGCATTTTTTTGGACGACCCTGAATAAGCTTTCTTAGAGTATGTCTGAATGATTAAAGGGGGAAGTGAGATGGTCGGATGAAGTTCCATGAGATGGAGATTAAACAAGTTGAAAAGGCTCTAGAAACCGACTTTTCGAGTGGATTGACACAGGAAGAAGTAGAAAAACGAATAAAACAATACGGATTGAATGAATTAGAGGAAGGTGAAAAACAGTCTGCCCTTCTCCTCTTTTTCAGTCAATTTAAAGATTTTATGGTTTTAGTTTTGCTAGCCGCCACATTGATATCCGGCTTGTTAGGAGAATATATTGATGCTATTGCTATCATTGCCATTGTAATCATTAATGGGTTTCTTGGTTTTTTTCAAGAACATCGTGCGGAAAAGTCACTTCAGGCTTTGAAAGAATTGTCCGCTCCGCAAGTAACTGTATTGCGTGAAGGACAATGGATGAAGATCCCTTCAAAGGAAATTGTCCTAGGCGATATAATGAAATTTGCTAGTGGAGATCGAATTGGTGCTGATGTAAGGATTATTGAATCAAAAAGCTTAGAGATTGAAGAATCGGCATTAACTGGTGAATCCGTGCCCGTTGCTAAACATACAGATCGTTTGACAATTCCTAATCCTGGGATTGGTGATATGGAAAATACTGCCTTTATGGGTACGATGGTTACTCGGGGAAGTGGTGTAGGTATTGTTATTGCGACAGGAATGAAAACAGCAATGGGTCAAATCGCTGGATTACTCCAAAGTGCTCAATCTCAGGAGACCCCACTACAGCGCCGCTTAGAGCAATTAGGGAAAATTTTAATAACAGTTGCATTGTTGTTAACCGTATTAGTGGTTGTTGTCGGTGTATTGAACGGTCATGATATTTATACAATGTTTTTAGCTGGTGTTTCACTTGCAGTAGCTGCAATACCGGAAGGACTCCCTGCCATAGTAACAGTGGCTCTTTCTCTGGGTGTTCAAAAAATGATTAAACAGAATGCAATTGTTCGTAAACTACCTGCAGTTGAAACGCTTGGTTGTGCTTCTGTTATTTGTTCTGACAAGACTGGAACGATGACACAAAACAAAATGACTGTTACCCACCTTTGGAGCGGTGGTCAAACTTGGACTGTTGATGGAGTGGGATATGAGCCGCGGGGCGATTTTTACCGAAATAACCAAAAAGTACAATTAAGCGATGAAAAAGCTTTACAGCAAATGCTCATATTCGGGATGCTTTGTAATCATTCTGAGTTAAAACGCAAGGATGATGAATATTTCCTAGATGGTGATCCAACGGAAGGGGCACTTTTAGTTAGTGCAATGAAGGCCGGTTTCCATCGTCCAAAACTTCTTGAAGATTTTACAATATTAAACGAATTTCCGTTCGATTCCGCTAGAAAAATGATGAGTATGCACGTTAAAGATAAGCACGGCCGGCATTTTATCGTTACAAAAGGAGCACCAGATGTTATTTTAGGCTTGAGTGAATCCATTCTATGGGATGGGCAAACTCGACTTTTAAATATGGAAACAAAAACGAAGGTACAGAACGCAATCGATCATCTTGCTTCACAAGCTCTTCGTACGATAGCCATTGCTTATAAACCAATTTCAGCTAATACCATAATTTTAAGTGAGAAAGAAGCAGAAAGTAAATTAACCTTTATTGGTATTCAAGGGATGATTGACCCTCCAAGACCAGAGGTTCAAGATGCTGTGAGAGAGTGTAAGGAAGCCGGAATAAAAACAGTAATGATAACCGGGGACCACGTGATTACGGCTAAAGCAATTGCCGCTCAGCTAGGAATTCTCTCAAAAAATAGCAAAGTCCTAGATGGGAAGACTCTATCACAAATGACTGTAAAAGATTTAGAAGACGTCGTCGAAGATGTATCTGTCTTTGCAAGGGTTTCGCCTGAACATAAGTTAAAAATCGTTAAAGCCTTACAAAACAAAGGTCATATCGTAGCGATGACCGGAGATGGTGTCAATGATGCACCTGCAATCAAAGCGGCCGATATCGGTGTTGCCATGGGGATTACTGGGACAGATGTTGCAAAGGAAGCTTCATCACTTGTTTTATTGGATGATAATTTTGCAACGATTAAAGCTGCTATTAAAGAAGGAAGAAATATATATGAAAATATTCGCAAGTTTGTCCGCTACCTATTGGCTTCTAACGTAGGAGAAATATTAGTAATGTTGTTTGCCATGATATTAAGCCTTCCATTGCCATTAGTTCCGATCCAAATACTCTGGGTAAATCTTGTCACAGATGGTCTGCCAGCAATGGCATTAGGATTGGACCGTCCGGAGGAAAATGTGATGAAACGCGGTCCGCGAAGTCCGAATGAAGGAGTTTTTTCCCGCGGTCTTGGATGGAAGGTCATTTCACGAGGGTTCTTAATCGGACTTGTCACCTTACTTGCTTTTATGCACATTTATCATAACGATCCTTCACAGCTGCAATATGCTCAAACTGTTGCTTTTGCAACACTGGTGATGGCACAATTGATTCATGTATTTGATTGCCGTAGTGAAAAATCGGTGTTATCAAGAAATCCATTTGGGAACCAATATCTTGTATGGGCAGTTATTTCGTCTTTATTAATGGTACTGGTTGTCATTTACTATCCACCACTTCAGCCTATTTTCCATACCCTCCCAATAGCTGCAAAAGACTGGTTATTGATAATTGGCTTGTCTTCTATACCAACTTTTTTACTGGCTGGCTCATTTTTATTAAGAAAAACAAAATAAATTGTGTTATAATCCAAAAGGTAATAGAATCCAATCTATTACCTTTTGGACTTTTATTATTCCAAGAATGGATGTGCTATAAGTTATGGTCATGAGTATGACAGGCTTTGGCAGGGGTAAAGCAGAATCTTCATTCTTTACTGTTAATGTAGAGGTGAAAACAGTAAATCATCGATTTTGTGAAATTAATATTCGTATGCCAAGACAGCTGTTAAAAATAGAAGATAAAATAAAAAAGAAACTCAACGAGCATATCCGCCGAGGAAGAGCGGAAGTATATATTAGTATTGAAGGGGAAGGAGCCATTACCCGCAAACTTCATGTGGATTGGAATCTAGTAGAGGATTATTTTCAATTCATTACCGAATTAAAAGAAAAATTTTCCATTAATGGTTCCGTCACATTAGCGGATATTTTAAACCGTCAGGATTTAATACATATTGAAGAGTGTGAATCAGGCAATGAAGAGCTCGAGGAATTGGTTCTTACAGCTGTAAATGATGCTGTTCTCAAATTAGTTGAGATGCGGAAACTTGAAGGGGAAGTATTAAAAAAAGAATTGCTCGATATTATTGCTCGCGTAGAAACACATTTAATGGAACTGCAAACCCATGCTCCAATGGTCGTGCAAATGTATAAAGACCGGGTAATCAAAAGAATGCAAGAGTTTGTAAATGGACAGTTGGATGAAACGCGAATATTAACTGAGGTGGCTATCTTTTCCGAAAAAGCTGATATTAATGAAGAAATTACAAGATTGAGAAGCCATATCGGGCAATTTATTCAAGCCTTAAATGAAAAGGATCCAATAGGTAGAAAACTCGACTTTCTTATTCAAGAAATGAACAGAGAAACCAATACAATTGGATCGAAAGCAAATGATTCAAATATTGCAAAAAAAGTAGTGGAAATTAAAAGTTTGCTTGAGAAACTGAAAGAACAGGTTCAAAATATAGAATAGTATTGGTTTATAAAAGGGATCACACGGTCAAACTAAACTATTGATGATTGGGTGAATGATCATGGCAATTAAATTAATCAATATTGGGTTTGGGAATATTGTTTCAGCAAATCGAATTATTTCAATTGTAAGCCCTGAATCTGCGCCGATCAAAAGAATCATTCAAGATGCCCGAGACAGGGGATCTTTAATAGATGCTACATATGGAAGGAGAACGCGCGCAGTTATTGTTATGGACAGCGATCATGTAATTTTATCCGCTGTGCAGCCGGAAACAGTCGCCCATCGGTTAACGGGCCGTGAGGAAACAAATGAGGAAGGGTAGGATTTTATAAATATGCAAGAAAAGGGATTATTAATTGTACTTTCTGGACCATCTGGGGTTGGGAAAGGAACGGTTCGAAAAGCCATTTTTTCACAACCAGATACTTCCTTTGAATACTCCATTTCAGTAACTACCCGTAAACCCCGAGAAGGTGAAGTAGATGGAGTAGATTATTTTTTTAAAACAAGAGAAGAGTTTGAAGAAATGATTGAACAGGGTAAATTATTGGAGTATGCTGAGTTTGTCGGAAACTATTATGGGACCCCTGTAGATTATGTTCAGGAAACATTGAATAAAGGTAAAGATGTATTTTTAGAGATTGAAGTAAAGGGTGCCCGTCAAGTCCGTGAGAAATTTCCGGAAGGGTTATTTATTTTCCTAATGCCTCCAAGTTTATCCGAATTAAAAAACCGGATTGTTACACGGGGGACTGAAACGGAGGATATTATCCATAATCGATTGCAAACAGCTCGCGAAGAAATTGAAATGATGGAACTTTACGATTATGTTGTTGAAAACGATCAGGTTGAGCTCGCCTGCGAACGAATTAAAGCCATTGTTAAAGCAGAGCATTGCCGCAGGGAAAGAGTTGAACATCGATATAAAAAGTTGTTGGAGGTTGAATAAAATGTTATATCCATCTATTGATTCACTTCTTGATAAAATTGATTCAAAATATTCACTTGTCTCAGTTGCCGCAAAGCGTGCCCGTGCCATGTCCCAAGCGGGTGATGAAAGACTGCCGAAATATGTTTCTCATAAATATGTAGGTAAAGCACTTGAAGAAATCTATAGTGGAGAACTTACTTACCGGATTGCTAATAAAGCAGAAACCTCAGCGGAATAAACAAGGCATGGACAAAAGGTCTGACAATTTGTGTCAGCCTTTTTATTTTTGTACATAAATCATGTCGGAAACAGGTGAAAATTCTAAGTGGTTCTAGCATAATAGAGAAAAGAACTGTATTAAAGATTCGGGGGAAGAAATCATGATGACCGATAAAAAAATATTATTATGTGTAACTGGCGGAATTGCCGTTTATAAGGCAGCTGCTCTAACAAGCAAGCTTGTTCAGGCAGGAGCCGATGTGAAAGTGATAATTAGTGAATCAGCGGCTAAATTTGTTACCCCGTTGACTTTTCAAGCTTTATCTCGAAATGAAGTATACATGGATACTTTTGATGAAAAAAATCCACAGATTATTGCCCATATTGACCTTGCAGATTGGGCAGATCTTATTCTCGTTGCTCCGGCAACAGCAAACACAATAGCCAAATTAGCAGGTGGAATTGCCGATAATATGATAACAACGACCTTGCTTGCAACAAGGGCTCCTGTTTGGATTGCCCCCGCCATGAATGTTCATATGTATGATCATCCTGCAGTGAAAAAGAATATATCCATTTTAGCGGAATATGGGTACCAATTTATTGAGCCTAGTGAAGGATATTTAGCATGCGGGTATGTAGGAAAAGGACGATTAGAAGAGCCGGAAAAAATCGTAGAGTTGATCCAGTCTTTCTTTGTAGCTAATTCAAAAAAACAATTAGATGGTAAAACCGTTTTGGTAACAGCAGGACCTACGAGAGAAAAAATTGACCCAGTTCGGTTTATTTCTAATCATTCGAGCGGAAAAATGGGCTATGCTCTTGCTGCGGAAGCAAAAAGACAAGGGGCAAATGTTATTTTAGTCTCTGGTCCAGTTGGGATCACACCGCCGGACGGTGTGGAGCTTATTAAGGTCGAAAGTGCGGAAGACATGTTTAACGCAGTAATGGAAAATTTTGAATCGGCCGATGTTATCATTAAGACTGCAGCTGTAGCTGATTATCGACCTAAATATGTCTATGACCAAAAGGTTAAAAAACAAGACGGGGATACGACGATTGAACTTGAAAGAACAAAAGATATCTTATTTGAACTTGGACAAAGAAAGAAAAATCAATTATTAGTTGGATTTGCCGCTGAAACAAATAATGTTGTAGATTATGCCAAGAAAAAACTGATTAAGAAAAATGCCGATATGATTATTGCTAATAATGTGAAGGTTGAAGGTGCCGGATTTGGAACAGATACCAACATTGTTACCATTGTTAAAAAAGACGGTTCCATCACTGAACTGCCACTAATGAGCAAGTCAGAAGTGGCAGAAAAAATTATTGAGGAAGTAAGTTTATTGCTTAAAGGTTTGGAGAAAAAATGAAGATTGCCAGTGTAATTGTTGACGTACCTGCAAAACAAACCGATAAAGCATTTGATTATCTGGTTCCAAAACAATGGGAAGATATGATTCAGCCAGGTATGAGAGTCATTGTTCCTTTTGGGCCAAGAAAGATTCAAGGATTTGTGATAGAGGTAAAATCCACTTCTGAGGTAAAGAAACTAAGAGAATTGGTTGAGCCGATGGACCTTGAGCCAGTACTCAATGATGAATTATTAAAGCTTGGTGATTGGCTAGCTGAAAATACCCTTAGTTTTAAAATTTTTGCCTTCCAAGTAATGCTGCCTGCAGCGTTAAAAGCGAAATATGAGAAAAAAGTAAAACTGGCTGAAGGTGTCGATCTTTCGGATTTGCCATTGAAACTTCATCCGTATTTTAAAAATGGTGGAATGTTAGATTGGGATGACGCAATAAAAAACGGAATTGTACCTCATCTCCAAAGAGAAGCGGCAAAAGGGTTATTAGAAGTCGTTTATCTTGTAAAAGAACGAGTCAAGAAAAAACAAATGAAGTTTATCACTCCCCTTGTCAGTAAGGAAGACTTATTGGCTGAAATCCAACGTCTTCCTGCTAATGCTCAAAAACAAAAACAAGTACTTGAGTATTTTATCAGCCATCATCATGAGGTTGAGATGCAGAAGCTAAGTGCAGAATTAAATGTTTCTTTATCAACCATAAAAGCACTTGCCACCAAAAATCTATTAGTAGAAACAGAAAAGGAGACATACAGGGATCCGTTTAAAGATCGTCATTTTGAAAGAACGGGACCCCTTCCATTAACAGAGGCTCAGAAAAAGGCCATAACCCCTATTTTACATGCCATTCAACACCGTGAGCATGAAGTATTTTTACTATATGGTGTGACAGGGAGTGGCAAAACAGAAATATACTTACAATCGATTCAAGAAGTCATTAATAACGGAAAAGAGGCTATTGTTTTAGTCCCTGAAATCTCACTTACGCCGCAAATGGTAAACCGATTTAAAGGAAGATTCGGAGACATGGTTGCTGTTTTGCACAGCGGTTTGTCAGCAGGGGAAAAATATGATGAGTGGAGAAAGATCCAGCGGAAAGAAGTCAAAGTAGTTGTTGGTGCGAGGTCTGCCATATTTGCTCCTTTTGAAAATATTGGTATCATCATCATTGATGAAGAGCATGAAACAAGTTATAAGCAAGAGGAAATGCCGCGCTATCATGCTAGGGATGTTGCCATCAAAAGGGCTCAAACCTATAACTGCCCTGTTGTTTTGGGGAGTGCCACCCCATCCTTAGAGTCATTTGCTAGGGCGAAAAAAAAGGTATACCAGTTATTATCCCTGCCAGTTCGTATGAATAATAAAGCATTGCCGACAGTTGAAATTGTTGATATGCGGGAAGAACTACGAGCAGGAAACCGTTCCATGTTTTCTAGAAAGCTTTTTGAATTATTGAAAGATCGGTTAGAAAAAAAGCAGCAATCGGTATTATTTTTAAATAAACGAGGGCATTCATCGTTTGTTATGTGTCGGGATTGCGGATATGTAGTTAATTGTCCGAAGTGTGATATATCACTTACGTATCATCGTGCAGGTGTGCAGATGAAGTGTCATTATTGTGGTTATGAAAGTGTTGTGCCAAGGGCTTGCCCTGAATGCAATAGTGAATATATTCGCTTCTTTGGGACAGGGACACAAAAAGTGGAGGAGGAATTAGGAAAAATTCTTCCAGAGGCAAAAGTCATTCGGATGGATGTGGATACCACGAGTAGAAAAGGCTCACATGAAAGATTGTTAAAGGAGTTTCAAGACGGAAAAGCTGATATATTATTAGGAACACAGATGATAGCGAAAGGACTTGATTTTCCAAATATAACATTGGTTGGGGTGCTGTCAGCTGATACAATGCTTCATTTGCCCGATTTTCGTTCTTCTGAAAAAACATTTCAATTGTTGACTCAGGTCAGTGGGCGAGCCGGCCGCCATCAGTTGCCTGGTGAAGTAATCATACAAACCTATACACCTGAACATTACAGTATCCAGTTGGCTGGGCAACAGGATTACACCCAATTCTTTCAACAGGAAATGATGGTGAGAAGGGCACACCATTACCCGCCATATTATTTTCTCACTTTAATAACTGTTAGTCATGAACAACTGTTAACCGCTGTATCGACAACTGAGAAAATAGTGAGATATGTTCGATCACAGTTATCTAGTGAAGCAGTTGTTTTGGGACCTTCTGTATCGCCGATTGCAAAGATTAATAATAGATATCGATATCAATGTCTGATAAAATACAAGCGGGAACCGAACCTTACAAAAACGTTAAAAATGATACTGGATCAGTATCAAAAGGAAGCGACAAAAGATGGGCTTCTAGTATCCGTGGATGTGAATCCGTTTATCTTAATGTAAATTAGTGAAAAATGAATAGTATATATGTTTTTTTTATGAGATGGAGGAACCAAATTGGCTGTTAGAAAAATTGTACATTATCCAGCAGAGATTCTTGAAAAGAAATGTAAAGAAGTGGAAGTTTTTGACAAAAAACTTGCCAGATTACTTGATGATATGTATGACACGATGATTGAACATGATGGAGTAGGTCTTGCAGCCCCTCAAATTGGACTAGATCTAAGAGTGGCGATTGTAGATATTGATGATGATTCAGGCACAATCGAAATGATTAATCCCCAGATTTTAAAACAGGAGGGTGAACAAACAGGGCCAGAGGGCTGTCTAAGCTTTCCTGGTTTATATGGGGAAGTCACAAGACCAAACTATGTGATGATTGAAGCATTTGATCGTAAAGGAAGAAAATATAGATTAGAGGCTGAGGGATTCCTTGCAAGAGCGATTCAGCATGAAATAGATCATTTGGACGGAATTTTATTTACATCAAAGGTTACGAGATACTATGAGGAAGATGAGTTAAAAGGAGAAGAGGAGTAAATGACGAAAATTGTTTTTATGGGTACACCTGATTTCTCTGTACCAATTTTAAGACAAGTCATTGCTGATGGCTATGAAGTAATCGGGGTAGTTACCCAGCCAGATCGCCCTGTGGGGAGAAAAAAAGTATTAACACCTCCACCGGTTAAAGTGGAAGCCTTGAAGCATGGCATCCCTGTTTTTCAACCTGAAAAAATTCGAAATCCAGAGGAACTTAGCAAAATCCTAGAATTAAAGCCGGATTTAATTGTCACTGCTGCATTTGGACAAATTTTACCAAAAGAATTACTAGAAGCACCAAAATATGGATGTATTAATGTTCATGCATCTCTTCTTCCAGAACTTCGAGGTGGTGCACCGATACATTATGCAATTTTGCAAGGGAAAAAGAAAACTGGTATTACAATCATGTATATGGTGGAGAAACTCGATGCTGGGGATATGTTAACAAAAGTGGAAGTTCCGATCACCGAAGAGGATACTGTAGGGACACTGCATGATAAGCTAAGTATTGCTGGAGCAAAGCTTCTATCAGAAACATTACCTTTATTAATAGAAGGGAAACTTAAAGCAACTCCGCAAAATGATTCTGAAGCTACCTTTGCCCCTAATATTAAACGCGAACAGGAAAAAATCAATTGGTCCAAAACCGGTACAGAAATTTATAACCAAATTCGAGGGTTAAATCCATGGCCAGTTGCATTTACAACCTTGAATGGCCAAGTAATCAAAATTTGGAAGGCTGAAAAAGTCATTGTTTCCAAATCTCATGAATCTGGATCGATCATTAATATTGAACATGATGGAATTACGGTTAGTAGTGGAGATGGGGTAGCCATCAAAATTTTAGAACTCCAGCCTTCTGGTAAAACCAAAATGAGTAGTGAACAATTCTTAAGAGGAGCAGGCTCAAAATTATCAATAGGAATGAAACTAGGAGACTAACATGACCACAACGAAAGCAAAAAATGTACGTGAAACCGCATTAGAACTCCTGATTACAATTGAAAAAAATCAATCCTACAGTAATTTGCTGTTAAATCATGCAATTAAGAAAAACGAAATTCCACAAAAAGATGTGGGATTATTAACAGAATTAATTTATGGAACATTACAACGAAGAAAGGCTTTAGACTTTTATTTAAAGCCTTTTCTCAAAAATAGTAAAAAAATAGAAAATTGGGTTCTCCACTTACTTAGGCTGACACTTTATCAAATGGTCTACCTTGATAAAATACCTGACAGAGCAGCAATTCATGAAGCGGTAGAAATTGCAAAAAAACGCGGACATAAGGGAATTGCTGGTTTAGTAAATGGGGTATTAAGAAATCTGCAACGCAATGGTCTACCATCATTGGACCAGTTGAGTGACCCTATTGAAAAACTAGCCATTGAAACGAGTCATCCAGAATGGTTAGTAAAAAGATGGGTCGATCAATTTGGGTTTGAAAAAACAAAAGCCATGTGTGAGGTCAATCTGACTGCCCCTCTGCAAACAGCAAGAGTCAATTTAACGAAAATTTCACGCGATGAATGCGTGACACTTCTTGAAAAGGAAGGTTTCCAAATTGAGAAAAGTCCTGTTATCCCTGAGGCAATTAAGGTTTTAAAAGGGAATTTAGCGTCTTCTAAAGCATTCAAGGAAGGTCTTTTAACAATACAGGACGAAAGCTCTATGTTAGTGGCCCATGCTCTTGGCATTGAACAAAACGAATTGATTTTAGATGCTTGTGCAGCCCCTGGAGGAAAAACAACTCATATTGCTGAAATGCTTAACAATACTGGGGAAGTTATATCTCTTGATCTTCATGAACACAAAGTAAAATTAATCAATGAAAATGCCTCTCGTTTAGGACTGAGTAATGTAAAACCGATAGTAATGGACTCTAGACAGGCAGTTTGTCATTTTAAAAAGGAATCTTTTGATAAAGTGTTGCTTGATGCTCCATGTTCAGGGCTTGGGGTCATGAGAAGAAAACCGGATATGAAGTATACGAAGAAGGAACAAGATGTGTTTCAGTTAAGTCATATTCAGCAGGATCTTTTAAGTGCTGTAGCGCCTCTTGTTAAAAAAGGAGGTACTCTTGTCTATAGCACATGTACAATAGATAAAGAGGAAAATGAACAAAATGTACTGCGATTTTTACAGGACCATCCAGAATTTGAAGGTGATCACTCTTTTAAAAAGCGGATGCCTGAGGCGGTACAGCCGCTTATTAATGGATATGATTTGCAAATCTTCCCTCAGGACTTTGGCTCAGACGGATTTTATATAGCAGTATTAAAAAGGAAGGTGTAAAGTTTGGAACAATCAATGACAACCGGGACGAATACAGCATTGGAAAAAAAGAAATCTATTTACTCCCTTGAATTACACGAATTAAAAGAGTGGCTTAAAGAACAAGGGGAAAAGCCATTTCGCGTTGATCAAATCTTTGACTGGCTTTATAAAAAAAGAGTAGGCTCTTTCGAAGAGATGAGCAATTTATCTAAAAGCTTGAGAGAGAAGCTTGCGGCTCATTTTCAAATTACCACATTAAATACGGTCGTTCAGCAATCATCTTCCGATGGCACGATAAAATTCTTGTTTGAGCTACAAGATGGTTATTCCATTGAAACGGTTCTTATGCGTCATGATTATGGAAACTCTGTATGTGTCACTACACAGGTTGGCTGCCGAATTGGATGTACATTTTGTGCCTCAACACTTGGAGGATTAAAACGCCATTTGGAAGCAGGGGAAATCGTGGCACAAGTTGTAAAAGTCCAAAAGGCGCTGGATGAAACAAATGAACGGGTAAGTTCTGTAGTCATCATGGGAATTGGTGAACCTTTTGATAATTATGATAACATGCTTTCGTTTTTAAAAATTATTAACCATGATAAAGGACTTAATATCGGTGCCCGTCATATTACAGTTTCTACAAGTGGTATTATTCCAAAAATTTATCAATTTGCAGACGAAAATATGCAAATTAATTTTGCAATTTCCTTACATGCACCGAACACAGAACTCAGAACTAGATTAATGCCAATCAATAAAGCATATAAACTAGATGACTTAATGAAAGCTGTAAGGTATTATATCGATAAGACTGGACGTCGTGTTAGCTTTGAATATGGACTCTTTGGTGGCGTTAATGATTCAGTAGCACATGCGGAGGAATTAGCTGATCTAATCAAGGGGCTAAAATGCCATGTAAATCTTATTCCGGTTAACTATGTACCGGAAAGGGATTATGTACGAACACCAAGAGATCAAATTTTTGCTTTTGAAAAGACACTTAAAAAACGCGGGATTAATGTAACTATTCGCCGTGAGCACGGTCATGATATCGATGCAGCTTGTGGACAGCTTCGTGCAAAGGAGCGAAAAGAGGAGACGATGTAATAGTATGAAAGCGGTATATCAAACAGACCGAGGGAAAGTTCGCGCTCATAATGAAGATGCAGGGGGCTTCTTTCTAAATCAAGATGGAAGCCTATTGGCTGTTGTTGCAGATGGAATGGGCGGTCATCGTGCAGGAGATGTCGCCAGTGAAATGTGTGTATCTAAGTTAAAAAAAGAATGGGAAGCCTCAACTGGTATCAAGACGGCCGATGATGCTGAAAAATGGTTAAAAGCTCAAGTAACGGCAGTAAATGAACTATTGTTTGATCATTCTAAATCACATGTGGAATGTGAAGGTATGGGAACGACACTTGTCGCAGCCATTACAACCAATCATTTTGCAACGATTGTGAATATCGGTGACAGTCGTGGGTATTTACTAAATGAATCAGGGTTCAAACAAATCACGGAAGACCATTCCTTAGTCAATGAATTAGTTCGAAGTGGACAAATTTCTAGAGAGGATGCAGAAAATCATCCGCGAAAAAATGTATTACTCCGTGCTTTAGGAACGGAAAAAACAGTGGAAATGGATATTAAAACCGTTATTTTTGAAGAAGGAGATATCCTTTTATTATGTTCAGACGGACTTTCTAATAAAGTTCCTGAAGAAGAGTTGAAAGAGATTTTATTAAAAGAAGAGGGGCTTGAACAAAGGGCAGAGACATTGATCTCACTCGCAAATGAAAATGGTGGAGAAGATAACATTACTTTGACTATTGTAGAGTTTTCTAAGCCCAGTGAGGGTGGTAATGAATGATGATTGGAAAAAGATTAAGTGGCCGCTATAAAATAATAGATATGATCGGCGGCGGTGGGATGGCCAATGTCTACTTAGCCCATGATATGATCCTTGATCGTGATGTTGCTGTCAAAATGCTGCGCATGGACTTTGCTAATGATGAAGAATTTATTAGAAGGTTTCGAAGAGAGGCTCAGTCGGCAACAAGTCTTGCCCACCCTAATATCGTTAATATTTATGATGTTGGTGAAGAAAACGATCTTTACTATATTGTCATGGAATATGTTGATGGACAAACATTGAAACAATACATACAACAAAATTCACCTCTCAGGGTGGAAAAGGCACTTGAGATCATGAAGGAGCTTGCCTCCGCCATTTCACATGCTCACCAAAATCAAATTATTCACCGTGATATTAAACCGCAGAACATTCTCATTGATCATAATGGGAATGTGAAAATTACTGATTTTGGTATCGCCATGGCTCTAAGTGCAACAACCATTACTCAAACGAATTCAGTTTTAGGTTCCGTTCATTACCTTTCTCCGGAGCAGGCCAGAGGAGGTATGGCTACTCGAAAATCGGATATTTATTCCCTTGGGATTGTGATGTTTGAGTTACTAACCGGCAGGCTTCCATTTTCAGGTGAATCTGCGGTTTCTATTGCGCTAAAACATCTTCAATCGGAAACACCTTCTGTTAGAAGATGGAATCCCAATATACCACAAAGTGTAGAGAACATCGTTTTAAAAGCAACCGCAAAAGATCCATTCCATCGCTACAATAGCGTGGAAGAAATGGAAGAAGATTTATCAACAGCTCTTGACCCGGAGAGAATCAATGAACCAAAGTTTGTGATCCCTGTAGATGATGAAGCAACAAAGGCTATACCGGTTATTACAGATGACAAACCATTAAAAAATCTTGATCAAACTATTGTACACAGTAGTGAAAAAATAAGTGATTCACCTGAAAATAATGAGAAAAAAGAAAAAAGTGTCAAGAAAAAAAGAAAAAAATGGCCCATTGTTTTGGCATCTATATTTTTAATTGTGCTAATAGGCCTCTCTGCACTGTTATTACCTGAATTCTTCTCAGCAAAAGAAATTAAAATTCCTGATGTTTCAGGGATGAATGAAGGAGACGCGGTCTCAAAGTTAAAACTTGAAGGTCTAGACGTTGGTAAAAAAATAGAAATAAACGATGAGAATATTGATAAAGGCCTGGTTATTAAAACCGATCCTAAAGCCGGTACAACCGTGAAGGAAAATGCGAAGATTACCCTTTATATTAGTTTAGGAAAAGAAGAATTCGAACTATCCGATTATACAGGGCAACAATATGAGGATGTACTTCGTATATTAGAAAAGGAAAACTTCAAGAATATAGAAGTTACGGAGATCCATGATGAGAGTGCGCCTGGAACGATAATAAGTCAAAGTCCTTCCCCAGGGGAAAAGGTAATTCCGGAAGAAACGGATTTAGAATTTGAGGTTAGTAAAGGGCCGGAAAAAATTATTCTTAGGGACTTGACTCAATACAATTTAAAGGGTGCTCAAGACTATGCTTTTTCGGAGGGATTAGAATTATCTGTATCGCAAGAGGTATATCATGATACCATCCCACAAGGCATGATTATTTCTCAATCGCCTGAACCGGGGACAGAACTAAATAAGGGTGACAAGGTAACAGTCGTGATATCAAAGGGAAAAGAAGAAAAACCACCTAAAGAAATTACGAAAGAAATAACGATTGATTACGAGCCACCTGTACCTGGTGAACCGGGACAACAGCAAGAGGTTATTATTTATATCGACGATTTGAATCACAGTATGACGGAACCGGCAGAAACATTTTTTATAACAGAAACAACAAGAAAACAAATTAAGCTGATAATTCCTTATGGAAAGAAAGCCGGATACAAGGTGATTAGAGATTCCAAAGTAATTGCGGAAGAAGTCATTAATTATGATGATACGGAGTAAACCTTTATGCGAAACAAAACTCAAGGAGGGTTGCTATGCCTGAAGGGAAAATTGTTAAAGCATTAAGTGGTTTTTATTATGTACTTCATAATGATCAATTAATCCAATGTCGTGGTAGAGGAGTATTTAGAAAAAATAAAATTACACCTCTTGTTGGGGATGAGGTAGTCTTTCAAGCAGAAAATGAACAGGAGGGCTATATTTTAGAAATAAAGGATCGGAAAAATGAACTTGTTCGTCCTCCTATTGCTAATGTCGATCAAGCAATTCTCGTGTTTTCTGCAGTAAAACCTGATTTTAGTACAGCCCTATTAGACCGCTTTCTTGTTTTAGTTGAATTTAACCATATCGAACCCATTATTTGCATTTCCAAAATGGACTTAACAAATGAAGAACAAATGGAAATGATATCGAAGTATGCTGATCAATATCGCGCAGCAGGATATAAGGTTATGTTAACCTCTTCTGAAACAGAAACAGGTATTGAACAGTTAATTCCACTTTTAGAAAATAAAATCTCTGTTTTTGCAGGGCAGTCAGGTGTGGGGAAATCTTCATTACTGAATGTCCTTCGACCTGATCTTGATTTAAAAACAAATGATATCTCCTCTCATTTGGGCAGAGGGAAGCACACTACAAGGCATGTAGAATTAATTTCTATCGGAAATGGATTAGTAGCAGATACACCGGGCTTTAGTTCATTAGATTTTACCAATATAAATGCGGAGGATTTAACTGCTTGTTTTCCGGAATTGTTAAAGGCAAGTGAAAATTGTAAATTCCGCGGCTGTCTTCATATACATGAACCAAAATGCGGAGTAAAACAAGGGGTGGAGTCAGGCGTGATTCCCTCCTATCGTTATGAACATTATGTGAATTTCCTGCAGGAAATTAAAGATAGAAAGCCGAGGTATTAAACAATTATGGTTAAAATTGCACCATCTATTCTATCAGCTGATTTTTCAAAATTAGGGGAAGAAATTTTAACAGTTGAAAAAGCAGGGGCGGATTATATCCATGTGGACGTGATGGATGGACATTTTGTGCCGAATATAACGATTGGTCCTTTAATTGTTGAGTCCATTCGCCCCATTACAAAACTACCTTTAGATGTTCATTTAATGATTGAAAATCCAGACCAATATATTGAAGCTTTTGCGAAAGCTGGAGCGGATTATATTACTGTTCATGTAGAAGCATGCCGCCATCTTCATCGAACGATCCAAAACATTAAATCATTTGGGGTCAAAGCGGGGGTGGTATTAAACCCAGCAACCCCGGTGGAATCGATTCAGCATATCATTGGGGAAGTCGATATGGTTCTCTTAATGACCGTAAATCCTGGCTTTGGAGGACAGAAATTTATCCCTGAAGTTCTTCCGAAAATTAAGAAGGTGAAAGAATTAGCCGAGAGTAAAGGTTTAACAATTGAAATCGAAGTGGATGGCGGAGTAAATCCTGAGACTGCAAAACAATGTATCGAAGCAGGTGCTACTGTTTTAGTAGCTGGCTCAGCGATATACAATCAAGAGGATTATCATGAGGCCATCTCATTAATTAGAGGATAATTAGCTGGGGTAATGACCCGGCTTTTTGCCTATAGAGAAGGAGTTTTACATATGATCATTCATATTCTTGCAGGGGGGCCTAAGGACCTTCTACCGGATTTAACCGAATATACGGATCAAAATGTTGTTTGGGTTGGTGTTGACCGAGGAGTATTTAATTTATTACAAAATAGTATAAAACCTGTCATCGCATTTGGAGATTTTGATTCTATTTCAAAGGAAGAAATGGCATTTATTGAGAGTATTGGAACAGAAATAAAACGGTTTAAACCTGAAAAAGACGAGACAGACATGGAACTTGCCCTAAATTGGGCACTAGCTCAAAATCCAAAAATGATTAGAATCTTTGGAGCGACTGGGGGAAGACTTGATCATCTTTTAGCCAATATTCAACTACTCGTTCCTTCTCTAAAAGAAAACAAAGAAATTGAAATTAATTTAATCGATCGCCACAATATTGTATTTTTAAAAGGACCGGGAAAATATAAGATTCATAAATTAAAAGAAAAAAAATACGTATCATTTGTTCCTCTTACACTTACTGTCTCAAATCTCACGCTTAAGGGCTTTAAATATCCTTTAGAAAATCGGCATATTTCACTAGGCTCCACACTATGTATAAGTAATGAACTTATTAGTGATCATGGTACTTTTTCATTTTCTGATGGCATATTAATAGTGATAAGAAGTGATGATTAATTGGACTTTCTAATTGGTACTGATTTCGTTTCCTCGAATATTATGGTAAGGGCTAGTAATTAGTTTGAATGAATAAGATTAGAGACGTGAGATTTGTGAGGAGGGACAGTATGAAATTTTATACGATTAAACTGCCAAAGTTTTTAGGCGGAATTGTCCGTGCGATGATTGGTGTGTTTAAGAAGAACGAATAAATATGGTAATAAATGTTCTAAAATGCTCCTATTTATCTCATAAGTAAAGAGCAATTAATAAAAAACACAATCCTTCTTGTGTAGACAGTTAGGAAAAAGCTTATAATGTCTCATAGGAGGGATTTTTTTATGAAAAAAATCGTTCTAAAATAAAATATCGATTCAAATGAATATAAATTTATGTTCGAAAAAAGAATAATGGTCAGGAACAATTTGATTGAGAAGGTTTGCGAAAAAAAGAGCACCCACTAATGGATGCTCTGATTTTTTAAACGCGTTCAACTTTACCAGATTTTAAAGCTCTTGCTGAAACCCATACACGCTTTGGCTTTCCATCAACAAGAATACGTACTTTTTGTAGGTTAGCACCCCATGTACGCTTATTTGCGTTCATAGCGTGAGAACGTGCGTTACCAGTGGAAGTTTTCTTTCCAGTTATAACACATTTACGTGGCATAATGATTTCCCTCCTTAACTATCAAAAGCTATACCAATCTTTACAATTTTTTCATTTGATTATAGAAAAATGGCATAGCCAAATTTTCTAGTCTTAAGATACTTTAATAATTTATCACACAACTTATATGATTGCAATAGTTGTGTTTCAAGAAAAAATCCTTGACATTAATAGTGTATAAATGCTCTTATAGTAAAGGCAAGTATGACTTCCTTTATTTGAATTGCTATAGTAAAATTGACTGTAGTCAAGGAGCAATCAAATAACAGGGGGAACGATTCATGTCCATCGAATTACAAACCAAGTACGGTCAAATTGATATTTCAAATGAAGTAATCGCCACCATAGCTGGAGGTGCAGCGGTCGAATGTTATGGAATTGTCGGCATGGCCTCTAAGAATCAAATCAAAGACGGAATCACTGAAATTCTAAGAAAAGAAAATTTTACCCGTGGAGTTATCGTCCGCCAGGATAATGAAGCAATACATATTGATATGTACATTATTGTCAGCTATGGAACGAAAATTTCCGAAATTGCCCACAACGTGCAATCGAAAGTAAAATACACCCTTGATAAAACAGTCGGACTTGCCGTTGACTCGGTTAATATTTACGTTCAGGGAGTTCGTGTAACGACCCCGTAGTGAGGAGGAAAGTTTGTGTCAATTACTGCTTTAGATGGAAAACGTTTTGCCGAGATGGTCATCCAAGGTGCCAATCATTTGGCAGCAAATGCAAAGATGGTTGATGCGCTAAACGTTTTTCCAGTGCCGGATGGTGATACTGGAACAAATATGAACTTATCCATGACTTCCGGGGCAAAAGAAGTAAAAAAGAATGTTCAAGAACATATAGGAAAAGTGGGGGTTTCCCTTTCTAAAGGCTTGTTAATGGGAGCGCGCGGAAATTCCGGTGTCATCCTATCACAATTGTTCCGTGGATTTTCAAAATCTATTGAAAGTAAAGGGAAAGTAGATGCCAAAGAATTTGCGGCTGCACTTGAAGCGGGAGTAGAAACAGCTTATAAAGCCGTTATGAAACCTGTAGAGGGAACAATCTTAACAGTTGCAAAAGACGCTGCAAAAAGAGGTGTTCAAGTAGCAAACCAAACAAATGATATTGTTTTGGTTATGGAAGAAGTATTAAAGGAAGCAAAAGCTTCATTAAAAAGGACACCAGATTTACTCCCTGTTTTAAAGGAAGTCGGAGTTGTTGATAGTGGAGGCCAAGGACTTGTTTGTGTTTACGAAGGTTTTCTTGCTGAGCTAAAAGGCGAAAAACTTCCGGATTCACCAGATTCTCTCCCTTTGATGGATGAATTAGTAAGTGCGGAGCATCATAAAAGTGCACAAAGTCATATGAATACAGAGGATATTGTCTTTGGTTATTGCACGGAATTTATGGTGAAGTTCGAAGAAGATAAAATTAAAAAGTATCCGTTTAATGAAAAAGAATTTCGTAATGACTTAAGTCAATTTGGAGACTCTTTATTGGTTATTTCGGATGATGATGTTGTAAAGGTACATATTCATTCAGAACAACCTGGAGAGGTTTTGACCTACGGACAACGCTACGGTAGCTTAATTAATATTAAAATTGAAAATATGCGTCAGCAGCATACCAATATTGTGGGTGAAACCAAAACGCCTTTAGTGACAGATCATCCTAGAACATCAAGTGAGAAACAGGAATATGGGATTGTGACTGTTTCAATGGGTTCAGGGATAGCTGAATTATTTAAAAGTATCGGCGCCCATGAAGTCATTGAAGGTGGACAAACGATGAATCCAAGTACCGAGGACATTGTCAATGCGATAAAAAAAGTAAATGCGAAGAAAGTGTTTATTTTACCAAATAATAAAAATATCATTATGGCTGCTGAGCAGGCTGCAGAAGTGTCCGAAGATGAAGTTTATGTAATACCGTCAAAATCAGTACCACAAGGACTTTCTGCCCTACTTGCATTCAATCCTTCCACTGATGTTCAGTCAAATGAAGAAGCCATGAGGGATGCATTAAGTCATGTAAAAACAGGACAAGTTACCTTTGCAGTTCGTGATACACAAATTGATGGACTTGAAATTGAAAAAGATGATTTCATGGGTATTGCAGAAGGAAAAATTGTTGTAAAAAACAAAGATAAAGGAAAAGCAGCCGAAGAACTTCTTACGAAATTATTGGATGAAGGATCTGAAATCCTGACAATTCTATATGGCGAGGATGTTTCTTGGGAAGAAGTTACCAAATTAACTGAATTTGTTGAAGAAAACTATGCCGGTGTTGAAATTGAAGTCCATAATGGAAATCAACCAATATATTCTTATATCTTTTCAATTGAATAGGGAACGGCTAAAATAGAAGGGGAGTCTTCGGACGTCCCTTCTTTTTTCGTGTTCCTTTTTCACCTATGAAGGCGCAACACAATGGAGCCTATCAAGACGTGTTCGACTTGGTAGGAAGGCGTATGCTGATGAGCTGGGTGTATGCGCTTTTATGGGACAATGGAACATACAAAATAGTATACTGTAAGTAAACAATAGAAATCCGGCAAAGGGAGAGATTGCTTTGAAATATAGAAGTGTATTCGATATTATCGGTCCTGTCATGATCGGCCCATCTAGTTCACATACTGCAGGGGCTGCAAGAATTGGCCGTGTAGCAAGAAGTTTATTTGGAAGAGAGCCAAAATGGGCCAATATCTCGTTTTATGGTTCTTTTGCTCAAACTTATAAAGGACATGGGACAGATGTTGCGATTGTAGGGGGACTACTCGATTTTGATACGGATGACGAAAGAATCATCCATGCAATTGATATAGCGAAAGAACGTGGAATTAAGATCCGTTTTATTGAAGAGGATGCGGTTCCAGACCATCCGAATACAGCAAGAATAATTATTGGAGATCATAATGGAGAACTTGAATTAGTAGGTATTTCGATTGGCGGAGGCAAAATTGAAATAACCGAACTTAATGGATTTGAATTAAAGCTATCAGGTAATCATCCTGCTATTCTCGTTGTTCATAATGACCGCTTTGGTGCTATTGCTAGTGTCGCTAATACTCTTGCCAAATATGAAATTAATATCGGTCATATGGAGGTTTCACGTAAGGAGAAAGGGAAAATGGCTCTTATGACCATCGAAGTAGACCAGAATATTGATGATAATATTATTAAGGAACTAGAAGAACTACCGAATATACTAAAGGTAACAAAGATAGTTGATTAAACATCAAAGAAAAAGGAGATTGACAACATGTTTCGCAATGTAGCTGAACTAGTGGAGCTGGCAAACAGCCAAAATAAAAAAATCTCGGAAATCATGATCGAGCAGGAAGTTTCTGTTACAGGCCGGTCAAGGGAAGAAATCATAAATCAGATGGATCGAAACTTAAAAGTGATGGAAGATGCGGTTGAACGGGGGATCAAAGGAGTAACTTCCCATTCAGGTCTTACAGGCGGAGATGCTGTTCTTTTGCAAAAGTATATTGAAAAAGGTAATTTTTTATCGGGTGAAACTATTCTTGATGCAGTAAGTAAAGCGGTTGCAACTAATGAAGTAAATGCAGCCATGGGAACTATCTGTGCAACACCAACTGCAGGGTCCGCTGGTGTCGTGCCTGGGACCTTATTTGCTGTAAAGAATAAGCTTAATCCTACTAGGGATCAAATGATTTCGTTCTTATTTACTGCCGGTGCATTTGGATTTGTAGTGGCCAATAATGCTTCAATCTCAGGGGCTGCTGGAGGTTGTCAAGCAGAGGTAGGATCAGCGGCTGGTATGGCGGCAGCAGCAATTGTTGAAATGGCTGGAGGTACGCCAGAGCAATGTGCTGAAGCGATGGCTATTACGTTAAAAAATATGCTTGGTCTAGTCTGCGACCCTGTTGCAGGGTTGGTTGAAGTGCCTTGTGTAAAAAGGAATGCAATGGGAGCTGCTAATGCCATGGTTGCAGCAGATATGGCCTTGGCAGGAATAAAAAGTCGTATACCATGTGATGAAGTCATTGATGCCATGTTTAAAATAGGACAATCAATGCCAACTGCATTAAAAGAAACAGCGCAAGGAGGACTAGCGGCCACACCGACTGGTCGGGAACTCGAAGCGAAGATCTTTGGGATGCCGCTAAACGAAAAGTGAATTTAGAATTAAGCCAACCAGTAACGATATTGAAAGGTATTGGGAAAGAAACAGCTGAGTTATTATCGGAGATGAAAATCTTTACGATCGGGGATTTATTGGAGTATTTCCCCTATCGTTATGAGGATTACAGTCTACGTGATTTAACCGAGGTTAAACATGAAGAAAAAGTAACAGTGGAGGGGAAGGTTCACAGTGAGCCTTCTCTTGCCTATTATGGAAGAAAAAAATCAAAGCTGACTATTCGTTTATTAGTTGGAAATTATTTGATTAAAGTAGTTTTTTTTAACCAGCCCTATTTAAAAAATAAAATACACATGAATAATACAATTACCGTAACAGGAAAATGGGATGCACATAGGCAAACAATCACGGCAAGTGAATGTCAGATTGGTCCCAACACGAAACAAGATGTTTTTGAGCCGGTATATTCAATAAGAGGTAAATTAACGAGTAGAGGTATGAGGAAATTTATTCAATTAGCGATACAACAATATAGTCAATTTATTGAAGAATCACTGCCCGCCTCTCTACTACAAAAATATCGATTATTGAATAGAGCTGATGCCATAAAATTGATGCATTTTCCAAAAAGTCAAGAAGAGGTAAAACAGGCCAGAAGGCGTTTTGTTTATGAGGAATTTCTTTTGTTCCAATTAAAAATGCAAGCATTAAGGAAGTTTGAAAGGGAACATTCACCTGGTATTGTCCAAAACTATGACTTGAAAAAATTAAAAAACTTTATCAATCAACTTCCCTTCCCATTGACAAATGCACAAAAACGAGTGGTTAATGAAGTGTTAACCGACTTAAAATCCCTATACAGAATGAACCGTTTACTTCAAGGAGATGTTGGATCAGGGAAGACGGTTGTTGCAGCCATCGCATTATATGCAAGTGTAACAGCTGGATACCAAGGTGCATTAATGGTACCTACTGAAATTTTGGCTGAACAGCATGCTAAATCACTAAAATCTCTCTTAGAACCATTTGGAGTCAGATGTGAGTTGCTCACAAGCTCTGTTAAAGGCAAGCGACGAAAAGAAATCCTTCATGAATTGGAAGAAGGATTTATTCAAATCATTATTGGTACCCATGCATTAATTCAAGAAGAGGTTTCTTTCAAAAAGTTAGGTCTATGTATTACTGATGAACAGCATCGCTTCGGAGTAGAGCAACGGAGAATATTACGGGAAAAAGGAGAAAATCCTGACGTATTATTTATGACTGCTACACCGATACCGCGCACATTGGCGATTACCGTTTTTGGAGAAATGGATGTTTCAATTATCGACGAAATGCCTGCTGGTAGAAAAAGGGTTGAAACATACTGGGCCAAGCCGGAAATGTTGGAAAGGGTTTTGGCATTTGTTGAAAAAGAATTGCAAAAGGGTCATCAAGCTTATATCATCTGTCCGCTGATTGAGGAATCAGAAAAACTGGATGTTCAAAATGCTATTGATGTACATACATCTTTAACCCATTATTTTGCTAACCGATTTCAAGTTGGTCTATTACATGGAAGATTAAACCCAGAGGAAAAAGAGTCAGTAATGAAGGCATTTAGTGAAAACAAAATTCAAGTGCTCGTATCAACTACTGTGGTTGAAGTGGGAGTAAACGTTCCAAATGCAACAGTCATGGTTATTTATGATGCAGAGAGATTTGGTTTATCTCAGCTTCACCAACTGCGTGGACGTGTAGGCCGGGGAAGTGAACAGTCATATTGTATTTTGCTCGCCAGTCCTAAATCAGAAACAGGTCAAGAAAGAATGAGAATTATGACAGAAACCAATGATGGTTTTGTTTTAAGTGAAAAGGATTTGGAATTAAGAGGACCTGGTGACTTTTTTGGTAAAAAACAAAGCGGAATTCCAGAATTTAAGGTTGCCGACATGGTGCATGATTATCGTGCCTTAGAAACGGCAAGAAGTGATGCGGCCAAACTGATCCAATCTGAAGCATTCTGGACATCTCCTGAGTATGCCAATTTAAGAAAACAACTTGAACAATCTGGTGTTCTTGAAGGCGAGAAACTAGATTAATGAAAAAAGCAGATTTGCAAGATAAAAACTTATCCTTGCAATCTGCTTTTTTAAATTATATACTACTACTAGTACCTAGTCATAAGTTTCGGATGGTGTGTGAGAAAAATGAGAAGAAGCAAAAAGGAACGCCAGCAATTATTGACTGCAACTATAAATGATAACCCCTTTATAACGGATGAAGAGCTGGCTGAAAAATTTCAGGTGAGTGTTCAAACCATTCGATTAGACCGATTAGAATTATCGATACCTGAATTGCGGGAACGGATAAAAAACGTTGCGGAAAAAAGATTTGAAGATGAAGTCCGCTCTTTACCTCTTGAAGAGGTTATTGGAGAAATCATTGATATGGAATTAGATAAAAGTGCGATTTCTATTTTTGAGGTAAAGAAAGAGCATGTTTTTAAACGGAATGGCATCGCTCGTGGACATTATGTTTTTGCACAAGCCAATTCCTTGGCTGTTGCTGTTATAAATGATGAGCTAGCATTAACGACAAAAGCAAATATTCAATTTAAACGATCTGTTAAATTGAATGAACGAGTTATTGCAAAAGCTAAGGTTATGAAAATTGATGAAAGTACCGGTAGAACATTAGTGCAGGTTTCGAGTTTTGTAAATAATGAACTTGTATTTACCGGAGAATTTGATATGTACCGTTCGAAATTTCGGTTAAAGGATGAGACTAATGAAGCTTGCGATTGATGCAATGGGCGGAGATCATGCTCCAAAGGAAATTGTTTTAGGCGCGTTGAAAGCGGTAGAGGAATTTCCTGATTTATATATAACCCTTGTTGGTGACGAAACGAAAATCAAAGAAACATTTGCAGGTCACGACAGAATTTCAATCATACATACAACAGAAGTAATTTTAGGAACGGATGAACCAGTGAGGGCTGTCCGTCGTAAAAAAAATGCTTCAATGGTACTTGCAGCACAGCAGGTTACAGATGGTCTGGCAGATGCATGTCTATCTGCAGGAAATACAGGTGCTCTAATGGCGGCTGGACTTTTTGTAGTAGGTAGAATTGAGGGAATCGACCGGCCAGCACTCGCCCCAACATTACCTACTATTGGTGGGGAAGGTTTTATACTGATGGATGTTGGTGCCAATGCTGATGCCAAGCCAGAGCATTTGTTGCAATATGCGATCATGGGCTCCATATATAGTGAAAAAGTTAGAGGCATTAAGGAACCACGTGTTGGTCTTTTAAATATTGGTACTGAAGAAAAGAAAGGAAATGAGTTGACAAAACAAGCATTTGACCTTTTAAAAAATGCTCCAATAAATTTTGTTGGCAATGTGGAAGCACGTGATTTACTTGATGGTGTAGCAGATGTTGTGGTAACCGATGGATTTACTGGCAATATGGTATTAAAATCGATTGAAGGTACTGCAATATCTATGTTTAAAATGCTTAAGTCAACATTAATGAGTAATTTTACAAGTAAGCTTGCAACTGCAGTGCTTAAGCCAAATTTAATGCGATTAAAAAATAAGCTGGATTATTCAGAGTATGGGGGAGCAGGATTGTTTGGGTTAAAAGCTCCGGTTATTAAAGCACACGGATCATCAAATGCCCAGGCCATTTATAGTGCAATCCGGCAAACCAGGGATATGGTTGCGAATGACGTGATAAGTCTGATTAAAGAAACCATTGAAAAATCCACTTCTGAACGATTAATCCAATAAGGAGGAAATCACAATGGGTAAATTAGCTTTTGTATTTCCCGGACAAGGATCACAATCTGTTGGTATGGGCAAAGACCTTGCAGATCAGTATCCGGAAGTAATGAGCTATTTTCAAAAGGCAGATGAAAAGTTAGAATATCCGTTAAGTAATTTGATTTTTAACGGTCCGAAGGAAGAGCTAACACAAACATTTAACACACAACCTGCATTATTAACAACTAGCATTGCCATTTTGAGCTATTTTCAAAAGTCAGGTATTCAACCCGATTATGTTGCTGGTCATAGCCTAGGAGAATATACAGCACTAGTTGCAGCAGGTGTTCTTTCCTTTGAGGATGGGGTCTATGCTGTTCGAAAAAGAGGAGAATTTATGGAAAATGCAGTTCCTAATGGTCAAGGGTCAATGGCAGCCGTACTAGGACTTGACAGAGAGCCTCTTTTCCGCATAACGAATGAGGTTACAGAATCTGGGTTTCCGGTTTCTCTTGCCAATTTAAATTGTCCTGGACAGATTGTTATTTCTGGATCAAAAAAGGGTGTTGAATTAGCAGGATTGAAAGCGAAAGAGGCTGGTGCGAAAAGAGTGTTGCCATTGGAGGTAAGTGGACCATTCCATTCCCCTTTAATGAAGCCGGCAGCTGATAAGCTTCTTCAAGTGTTGGACGGAATAGAACTGAAGGATGCAAAGGTTCCAGTAGTGATAAATGTTACTGCTGAGCCAGTTTCTTCTGCTACAGAAATAAAAGAAAAACTAATCGAGCAGTTATATTCTCCTGTATTATGGGAAGACTCTGTCAAAACAATGATTTCTCTTGGTGTAGATACATTTATTGAAATTGGTCCTGGAAAAGTCCTTTCTGGCCTAATTAAAAAGATTGATAAAACGGTAAAAGTATTTTCCGTATCAGACCAGGAAAGCTCTCTTGCAGTAATGGAAGCACTTAAGGAGGATAAACAATGAATTTAGCAGGGAAAATTGCCCTTGTTACGGGGGCATCTCGTGGAATCGGAAGAGAAATTGCCCTTGAATTGGCTAGACAAGGTGCAAATGTAGCTGTCAATTTTTCAGGTAGTGAGGCTAAAGCAGGCGAAGTTGTTGATGAAATAAAATCTCTTGGACAAGATGCTTTTGCCATCAAATGTAATGTTGCAAATTCTGAAGAAGTTGCTGAAATGGTAAAAGCTGTAATAGATCGTTTTGGCCGTTTGGATATTCTTGTTAATAATGCTGGGATTACTAGGGATAATTTATTAATGAGAATGAAAGAGGAAGAATGGAACGATGTTATTAATATTAACTTAAAAGGAGTCTTCCTCGTAACTAAGGCTGTTACACGTCAAATGATGAAGCAGCGTTCCGGTAGGATTATTAATATTTCCTCTATTGTAGGAGTAAGTGGTAATGTGGGACAGGCTAACTATGTGGCAGCTAAAGCTGGGGTAATTGGCTTGACAAAAACAACGGCAAAAGAATTGGCATCACGAAACATTACAGTAAATGCCATTGCACCTGGTTTTATTACTACCGATATGACAGATAAATTGCCTGAAGATGTAAGAAGTGAAATGTTAAAGCAAATTCCATTGGCCCGCCTTGGAGAGCCGAAAGATATTGCCAAAGCTGCTGCATTTCTAGCTTCTGATGATGCAGCTTATATCACAGGGCAAACCATTCATATTGATGGCGGAATGGTTATGTAACAGGACATGTAGGAAAATTTTTAGTATGTAGGTGTAATTTTCGACAAAATCCTCTATAATAGCTTGAGGGGAGGTGAGCAAGCATGGCAGCAGATACTTTAGCACGTGTTACTAAAATTATTGTTGATCGCTTAGGTGTAGATGAGTCTCAAGTTACACTTGAAGCTTCATTTAAAGAGGATCTTGGTGCTGATTCCCTAGACGTAGTAGAGCTAGTTATGGAATTAGAAGATGAATTTGAAATGGAAATTTCCGACGAGGATGCAGAGAAAATCACTACTGTTGGTGATGCTGTGAATTACATAGAAAGCCAGAAGTAATCTTGTTGGAATTCTAAAAAAGCTCCGTTTTCAAACGGAGCTTTATTTTGTATGATAGAACTTGGCAAGTTTTTGGCCAGGTTTCTTTGCGTTTTAATATCAATAAACGTAAACTAGCATTATGAGTTGTATAATTTAGTTACAAGGTGGAGAATACAATGCGCAGAAATGGAAAGGAAAAGGATTTTTATAATAGCGCAAACGAAAAATTTAAAGAATTTCAAAATTCCATTGGAATTAAGTTTAATAATGAAAAATTATTAAGACAAGCATTTACCCATTCATCCTATGTGAATGAGCATCGTAGAAAGCCTTTTGAAGACAATGAAAGGCTCGAATTTTTGGGAGACGCTGTTCTCGAATTGACTATTTCACAATTTCTTTTTAAAAAATATCCTACTATGACAGAAGGAGAGTTAACCAAGTTAAGAGCTGCTGTTGTTTGTGAGCCTTCACTTGTCACATTTGCTGGTGAGCTCGGCTTTGGAAAACTAATCTTGCTCGGTAAAGGAGAAGAGATGACAGGTGGAAGGGAACGCCCAGCCCTCTTGGCTGATGTGTTTGAAGCGTTCATCGGGGCTCTTTATTTAGACAAAGGAATTGAAATAGTCATCCAATTTTTAGAAAAATATGTTTTTCCAAAAATAGATGCCGGTGCTTTTTCTCATGTGATGGATTTTAAAAGCCAATTGCAGGAACTCATTCAACGGGATGGAACTGGAGTCATCGAATATCGGATTCTTCAAGAAAGGGGTCCGGCACATAATAAAGAGTTTGTTTCTAGGGTTACTTTGAATGGGGAAGAACTTGGTATTGGAACTGGTAAATCGAAGAAAGAAGCAGAGCAACATGCTGCTCAAATGGCGTTGGAAGTGCTGAAATCAAAAACATCTTAGTATAACAAATGTTTAGGAGGAGAAATCCCGGGCATTAACAGGGAGGATAAAGGAATGTATTTAAAACGGTTGGACATCATTGGATTTAAATCTTTTGCAGACCGTATTGGAGTAGACTTTGTTCCTGGTATTACCGCTGTTGTTGGTCCAAATGGCAGTGGGAAGAGTAATATTACCGATGCCATCCGCTGGGTTTTAGGGGAGCAATCTGCTAAATCTCTTCGTGGCAGTAAAATGGAGGATATTATTTTTGCCGGTAGTGATACGAGGAAGGCCCTAAATTTCGCTGAAGTAACCTTAACACTTGATAACCAGGATCAAGGGCTGGGGATTGATTATAATGAAGTGAGTGTAACAAGGAGAGTATCCCGTTCAGGAGAAAGTGAGTTTTATATTAATAATCAACCATGCAGGCTAAAAGATATTATTGATTTATTTATGGATTCTGGCCTTGGACGGGAAGCCTTTTCTATTATCAGCCAAGGAAAAGTGGAAGAAATATTAAACAGCAAAGCGGATGAACGCCGTACGATCTTTGAAGAAGCAGCCGGGGTATTAAAATATAAAAATCGTAAGAAAAAAGCAGAATTTAAACTTGTAGAAACGCAAGACAACTTAAATCGTGTAAATGATATTCTGCATGAATTAGAGAGTCAGGTTGAACCGTTAAAAATTCAAGCATCTATTGCAAGGGAATATATTGAGAAGAAAGAAGAACTAGAAAAGTATGAAGTTGCATTAACTGTCCATGAAATAGAAGAACTGCATAAACAATGGGAAACTCTCTCAAAACAGGTTGAGGAGCGTCAACAAGAGGAATTAAAGCTTTCCTCAGAAGTACAGCTGAAGGAAGCAAAAATAGTAGAGACGAGAGATCAAATTGCTGCGTTAGATGAATCCATAACTGATCTTCAAAATGTTCTTCTTAATGTAAGTGAGGAGTTAGAAAAACTGGAAGGACGAAGAGAAGTTTTAAAAGAACGGAAGAAAAACGCGGCTCAAAATAATGATCAATTGAAACTATCCATTAATGAAATGAACGAAAGATTAATACAGCTCCATAAAAATCATGATCAGCATGAGGAAGCTGTTAAACAACTTGAAGGACAAGTAAAAACCCTTCAAGCAAAGCTGGCGGAAAAGCAGGAAAAATTGCAGCTGTACGCAGAAAATTTAGATGAGACCATTGAAAGATTAAAAAGTGAATATATTGATTTGTTGAATGAACAAGCGGGAGCAAAGAATGAATTAAAAAATATTGATGAACAGCTTATGCATTTGGAAAGAAAAAGTGCTCGGCTTGATTCGGAAAATGAAAAGTTTATTCAGGAACGTGAAGCAATACAAAAAAACAAGCTAAACGTAATCAATGACTTAAAAGAAATTCAGCAAAAGCTAGAGGAACAGGTTGTCACATACCGCGAACAGCAAAGAAAATTAGAAGTGATTAAAGCCAAATATCAAAAGCAGGAGAAAACGCTATATCAAGCTTATCAACTATTACAGCAAGCAAAGTCTAAAAAAGAAATGCTTGAGGAAATGGAAGAAGATTATTCAGGATTTTTTCAAGGGGTTAAAGAAGTACTGAAAGTTCGTGGGAAAAAGCTTCAAGGAATTGAAGGAGCTGTTGCTGAACTTGTCACTGTTCCAAAAGAATATGAAGTTGCTCTTGAAACTGCTTTTGGCGGTGCCTTGCAACATATTGTTGTCGATACAGAACAAAATGCCCGAACGGCAATCCAATACTTAAAACAAAACGGTTATGGACGAGCCACATTCTTACCGTTAAGTGTTATTAAGGGCAGGTCCCTTTCTTCAGCTCAAATTGCTTTAATCCAAAACCACCCTTCTTTTATTGGAACAGCTGTAAGTCTTATTCAATTTGATAAGAAATATTCAGAGGTAATGAATAACCTATTAGGTAGTGTCGTTATTGCTAAAGATCTTAAAGGAGCTAATGAACTTGCAAAAATTCTCCAATACAGAGTTCGCTTAGTAACATTAGATGGAGATATCGTTAATCCTGGAGGATCCATGACGGGTGGTTCTGTAAAACAGAAAACTTCTTCCCTTTTAACAAGAAAGGGAGAGTTGGAGGACTTAAAAGCTAAGCTTGTTATTATGGAAGAAAAAACAAAAGGTTTAGAAGAAACAGTTAAGTCTTTAAAGGAAGAAGTTCGGAAAACAGAGGCACAGCTCGAGGAAATACGTGAACATGGAAATGAGCTAAGATTAACCGAACAGTCTATTAAAGGAAATCTTCGTGAAGCTGAGCTTGAAGAGAAAAGTATTAATGACCGCCTGGCCATTTACGATATGGAAAAATCACAAATGGCAGAGGAACAACGTTCTCTTGTGAAAAGAAAATCACAAATAGAAGAAATGATGGAAGCTTTTCAAGAAAAAATTACTGAACTTGACAGTCAAATATTGTCGTTGACGGAGCAAAAGAACAAGGATGCGACCTCCAAGGAGGCTCTCGCTTCAGAAATCAATGATTTAAAGGTAGAGTTTGCCTCTAAAAATGAACAGTATCTAAATGCAAAAGAACGTTTTACACAAACCGTTAATGATATACGTGAACATAAAGAAAAGCTTAAGATTCTTGAAGAGGATCTAAAACTACTCCAATTAGAAATGACAACAAGCTCTACCGGCGAAGAGCAGCTAGAAGCAGCAGCCAGGGAAAAGCAAAAGGATAAAGAATCTACTTTACAATTAATTGCCTCTAGAAGACAGGAGCGTATGGAACTTCAACATTCGCTTGAGGATCTCGAGCTGGAGACAAAGGAACTAAAAAGACTTCATAAAGGATTAACGGTTGTTTTAAAAGACGAGGAAGTGAAATTGAATCGTTTAGATGTGGATCTTGAAAATAGGCTCACTCACTTAAGAGAAGAGTACTTATTATCTTTTGAAGGAGCAAAAGAACAGTATCCGTTAACGGTCTCACCAGAGGAAGCCAGAAAAAAAGTTAAACTGATTAAACTCGCCATAGATGAGCTTGGACATGTAAATCTTGGGGCAATTGAAGAATATGACCGGGTCTCTGAACGTTATGAATTCTTAAAGGAACAGAGACAGGATTTGCAAGAAGCAAAGGACACTCTTTTTCAAGTCATTGAAGAGATGGATGAAGAAATGAAAAAACGCTTCAAGCATACGTTTAATGGAATTAAGGAACATTTTGAACCCGTATTTCAAGCTCTTTTTGGGGGCGGAAGAGCAGATTTAATTTTGACAGAGCCGGATGATTTATTAAATACCGGTGTAGAAATTGTGGCACAACCTCCTGGTAAAAAACTTCAAAATCTAGGTTTGTTATCAGGTGGAGAAAGAGCATTAACAGCAATTGCTTTATTATTTTCTATTCTAAAAGTTAGACCAGTACCATTTTGTATTCTTGATGAAGTAGAAGCAGCCTTGGATGAAGCCAATGTTCATCGCTTTAGCCAGTATTTAAAGCGATATAGTAAAGAAACCCAATTTATTGTTATTACCCATCGAAAAGGGACGATGGAAGGGGCTGATGTCCTTTATGGTGTTACCATGCAGGAATCAGGTGTTTCTAAACTGGTATCAGTTCGTTTAGAAGATACAAAGGAACTAGTTGAATCTTAGAAAAAGGAATGTGAAAAAGATGAGTTTTTTTAAGAAATTAAAAGAAAAAATTACAAAATCCACAGATACGGTGACAGAAAAATTTAAGGAAGGTCTATCAAAAACAAGGAATAGTTTTACTGAGAAAGTGAATGACCTTATTGCTAGATATCGCAAAGTGGACGAAGAGTTTTTTGAAGAATTAGAAGAAGTGTTAATCCAAGCAGATGTTGGCTTTGAAACAGTAATGCAATTAATTGATGAGCTTAAAATGGAGGTAAAGCGCCGAAATATTCAGGACCCAGTGGAAGTTCAAAGTGTTATTTCTGAAAAGCTAGTGGACATTTATAATGCGGGGGAAGAAGTATCCTCTAAATTAAATATACAACAGGATGGGTTGACGGTTATCCTCTTTGTCGGTGTAAACGGAGTTGGTAAAACAACTACTATTGGGAAATTGGCCCATAAGTTTAAATCGGAAGGAAAGAAAGTATTATTAGCAGCTGGTGATACATTCCGGGCAGGAGCCATTGAGCAGCTGGAAGTTTGGGGGAACCGCGTCGGAGTGGAGACTATTAAACAAACGGAAGGATCCGATCCGGCAGCCGTTATGTACGATGCGATCCAGGCCGCTAAATCCCGAAAAGTTGATATTTTATTATGTGACACTGCAGGTAGGTTACAAAATAAAGTTAACTTAATGAAAGAACTTGAAAAGGTAAAGCGAGTAATTGAACGGGAAGTTCCTGGTGCTCCACATGAAGTATTGTTAGTATTAGATGCTACAACTGGGCAAAATGCCCTTGTTCAGGCGAAAACTTTCAAAGAAGCAACGAATGTTAGTGGTATTGTTCTTTCAAAATTAGATGGAACTGCGAAAGGAGGAATTGTTTTAGCAATTCGTAACGAATTAAAGATCCCTGTTAAATTCGTCGGTCTTGGTGAGAAAATGGATGACCTTCAAGAATTTGATGCGGAGAAATATGTATACGGCTTATTTGCTGACCAAGTAGAAAAGACTGAAACAGAATAACGAGTGTAAAGTTTTTTTCTTGACAGTATAAGTGGGACTGTGTAAACTACATTGTAAAGGCTTTTCACTTAACAAGTAGGGAGGGTTCCTTGGCATGCTTGAAAAGACAACAAGAATGAATTATTTATACGATTTTTATCATTCCTTGTTAACCCCAAAGCAGCAAAACTATATGTCTCTCTATTATTTGGATGATTACTCGCTTGGGGAAATTGCCGAAGAGTATGATGTTAGCCGTCAAGCCGTTTATGATAATATTAAACGGACAGAGGCAATGCTTGAGGAATATGAGGCAAAACTACTACTTTTTCAAAAATTCCAAGAACGCTCCATACTTATTCGTCAATTGAAAGAGTTACTAAATGAGGAAAACCCTTCAAAGCAGGCACTCCAAGATGTGGTTGCTGAGCTTGAGAAATTAAACTAGGAGGCGGCATAAATGGCATTTGAAGGATTAGCCGACCGACTGCAGAATACGATCCAGAAAATCCGTGGAAAAGGAAAAGTATCGGAATCAGATGTAAAAGAAATGATGCGTGAAGTGCGCCTGGCTCTCCTTGAGGCTGACGTTAACTTCAAGGTCGTAAAGGATTTTGTAAAAAAAGTTAGTGAACGTGCCGTAGGTCAGGAAGTATTAAAAAGCCTGACGCCCGGGCAACAAATCATAAAAATTGTTAATGAAGAATTAACAGAGCTGATGGGGGGAGAGCAAAGTAAAATTGCGGTTTCTAACCGACCTCCAACCGTCATTATGATGGTCGGCCTTCAAGGGGCAGGTAAAACAACAACTACTGGGAAATTGGCTAACTTGCTTCGAAAGAAGTATAATAGGAAACCATTGCTTGTTGCTGCAGATATTTACCGCCCGGCCGCTATTAAGCAGCTTGAGACTCTAGGAAAACAATTAAATATGCCCGTTTTCTCACTTGGAGACCAGGTAAGTCCTGTAGAAATTGCAAGGCAGGCAATTGCTAAAGCGAAAGAAGATCATCATGATTACGTGCTGATTGATACTGCAGGGCGACTTCATGTCGATGAAGCTTTAATGAATGAATTAAAAGACATTAAAGAATTGACAAAGCCAGATGAAATTTTCTTAGTTGTTGATGCAATGACTGGTCAAGATGCTGTGAATGTGGCACAAAGTTTTAATGAACAGCTGGATATTACCGGAGTTATTCTAACTAAACTTGATGGTGATACAAGAGGCGGGGCCGCATTATCCATTCGTGCTGTAACCCAGACACCAATTAAATTTGTTGGTATGGGAGAGAAAATGGATGCTTTAGAGCCTTTCTATCCAGAACGCATGGCATCAAGAATTTTGGGTATGGGTGATGTGCTCACATTAATTGAAAAGGCCCAAGCGAATATTGATGAGGAGAAAGCGAAAGAGCTGGAACAAAAGATGAGAACAGCATCATTTACGCTTGACGACTTTCTTGAACAGCTTGGCCAAGTTCGCAAACTCGGCCCACTCGATGAATTATTAAAAATGATGCCAGGGGCTAATAAGATTAAAGGTTTAAATAATCTTCAAATTGATGAAAAGCAGATTGCTCACGTAGAAGCTATTATTCGTTCGATGACAAAGGAAGAAAAACTACATCCGGAAATCATGAATTCCAGCCGCAAGCGCCGTATTGCAAAAGGAAGCGGACGTACGGTAGCAGAAGTGAATCGTCTTTTAAAGCAGTTTGAAGATATGAAGAAGATGATGAAGCAGATGACTGGTATGCAGCAAAAAGCTAAGAAAAAAGGCGGATTTAAATTCCCATTTAAACCGTTTTAATTTGTAATAAATGGAAATACTACTATGTAAAGAAAAAACACTTTACAAATAAAAAAACAATTGGTATTATACTATCTTGTGTGAAACTATTCGGAGGTGCTTTTTTAAATGGCAGTTAAAATTCGTTTAAAACGTATGGGAGCAAAGAAATCTCCTTTCTATCGTATTGTAGTAGCAGATTCTCGTTCACCACGTGATGGACGTTTCATTGAAACAGTTGGAACTTACAATCCAGTGGCAGAACCTGCTCAAGTTCAAATCAACGAAGAATTAGCTCTTAAATGGTTACAAAACGGTGCAAAACCATCTGATACTGTTCGTAACCTGTTCTCAAAACAAGGCATTATGGAAAAATTCCACAATGCAAAATTAAACAAATAATCGAAGGTTCCTATGAAAGAACTGATCGAAACAATTGTTAAGCCCCTTGTTGATTTTCCTGATGATGTCCTTGTTCAAACAAAAGAGGACGATTCAAAAATAACGTATCATCTGTCTGTCAATAAAGCAGATATAGGAAAGGTAATCGGCAAGCAAGGGCGTGTTGCAAAGGCCATTAGGACTGTTGTATATGCAGCAGGATCATCACAACAAAAGAAAATTTTCTTAGAAATTGGTGAATAGCTTTTTGCATCTAAAGAAAGGGAGGGTAAACAAACCTCCCTTTTTTGGTATTCAAAGCTTCATGCTTGAAGGAGGCATTAATTATGCAAATAATCCAAACTGTTGTGGTGAAACAAATCCTAACAGAAAAAAGTAAACAACAGCTATTTGAAAAATACAATTCTAAAAAGCTGCAGTTACAAAAAGAGTGTGATCAGTTACAGTTCGAATTAAAGCGTTTGGAAAAAACGAAAAATTTTTCACAGGTTTCCCTCAAAAATCAATTTGAAAAAGAAATTCAATTTCGTAAGGAAAAAATCAAGCTTCTTGAGTTTCAAATCGAACAACTACATATCCTACCTTTAGGAAGTGAATTAAAAGAGCGGGAAGTTCAAGCTCTTGTTGAGATTAATGTAGGTGATACATGGGACTTAAGCTTGGGACAACCCACGATCATCATTAAAGACGGCATAGTAGAAGAAATACGTTAGAGGGTGAGAATTAGTATGGCAAAATGGTTTAATGTCGGTAAAATTGTCAATACACATGGCATAAAGGGAGAAGTAAGAGTAATTTCGAGAACTGACTTTCCCGAAGAGCGTTACAAAGTGGGGAATAAATTATATTTGTTTTTACCAAATGAAGCTCAGCCTAAAGAATTAACCGTCAAAAGCCATCGTACTCATAAAAATTTTGATCTGATTGTTTTCGAGGGTTACGAAAACATTAACTTAGTGGAGAAATTCCGCGATGGGATTTTAAAGGTTCCTGAATCCCAGTTGAAGGATCTCGAAGAAGATGAATTTTATTTTCATGAAATAATCGGCTGTCTCGTTAAAACGACTCAGGGTGAAGTAATTGGAAAAATAACAGAAATTCTTACACCAGGTGCGAACGATGTGTGGGTGGTAAAAGGGGAGAATGGAAAAGAAATATTAATCCCATATATCCACGATGTAGTGAAGGAAGTCGATGTACAAGAAAAAATGGTTCTAATTGAGCCGATGGAAGGGCTTCTATCATGATGCAGATTGATATTCTTACACTATTTCCTGAAATGTTTACTGGTGTACTAGGAACTTCGATATTAAACAAGGCAGCCGAGAAATCAGCCGTTCAGTACAATGTAGTCAATTTTAGAGATTTTGCAGATAATAAGCATGCAACTGTGGATGATTATCCTTATGGGGGCGGAGCAGGGATGGTTTTAAAGCCGCAGCCAATTTTTGATGCGGTTGCCTTTCTTAAAAAAAAGGCAGAAAGTAAAAAGCCAAGGGTGATCCTTCTTTGTCCTCAAGGAGAAAGGTATGATCAGCGAAAAGCAGAAGAATTAGCCAAAGAGGAGCATCTTATTTTTATTTGTGGACATTATGAGGGATATGATGAGCGTATTCGTGAAAATATCATTACCGATGAAATCTCAATTGGCGATTACGTTTTGACTGGCGGTGAATTAGGAGCTATGGTGGTAATAGACAGTGTTGTGCGTCTATTGCCAGAGGTTTTAGGTAATCAAGAATCACACTTGAAGGATTCATTTAGCACAGGGCTTTTAGAGCATCCTCATTATACTAGACCTGCCGATTTTCGAGGTTTAAAGGTTCCTGAAGTTCTTTTATCTGGAAATCATAAATTAATAGAGGAATGGCGCAACAAAGAGGCATTAAGACGGACATTTTTAAGAAGACCGGATTTATTAGAAAAAATCGATCTTACTCCGGAGCAACAAAAATGGCTTGCTGAAATAAAAAAAGAATATGAGTAGTATTGCAGACTATAAACAATTATGCTATTATATTTCTTGTGACTTAAGCCGATGTACGTTGGTTTCAGTCTTAAAACGATGTTCCGCTGCATTGAAGTTTATTGGTATGTAAGAGCATCTGTTGGAAGGAGTTGAAAACGATGCATAAATTAATCGAAGATATCACAAAAGAACAACTTCGTACTGACCTTCCTGAGTTCCGTCCTGGTGACACTGTACGTGTACACGTAAAGGTTATCGAGGGTACTCGCGAGCGTATTCAGCTATTTGAAGGTGTAGTAATTAAGCGTCGTGGTGGTGGAATCAGCGAAACTTTTACAGTTCGTAAAGTTTCTTACGGGGTAGGCGTTGAGCGTACATTCCCATTACACACACCAAAAATTGCGAAGCTAGAAGTAGTTCGTCGCGGTAAAGTTCGCCGTGCTAAGCTTTACTACTTACGTAACCTTCGCGGTAAGAAAGCTCGTATTAAAGAAATCCGATAATAACAAAAAAAGAGCTTGCATTGCAAGCTCTTTTTTCATACATACATAAATGATAACCAAATTTATTGCTAAAACTTAAATAATGTATTAAAGTTTTATTAAAAAATTTTTCCCCTCGTGTTAAATGTAGTTAAGTTTTTGTAAAATAGTCTTTATAATAAGATTTTTAAGGCGAGAATGGTGGGGACTGAGATGGCAAAAAAGAAAAATGAATTATGGGAATGGACAAAAGCACTATTAATCGCTGTGGTACTGGCAGCCGTTATTAGGTATTTTCTATTTGCGCCAATTGTAGTGGACGGCTTATCGATGATGCCGACATTGAAAGATCAAGACCGAATGATTGTGAATAAGCTGAGCTATAAAATAGGTGAACCGAAGCGTTTTGATATTGTTGTTTTCCATGCACCAGAGCAAAAGGATTATATAAAAAGAGTAATTGGTTTGCCGGGTGACACGATTGAGTATAAAAATGATACTTTATATGTAAATGGAAAACCCTATGAAGAACCGTATTTAGATGAATATAAAAAACAGGTAGAGGACGGTCCGCTGACAGAACCTTTTACATTAGAAGAAAAAATTGGCCGGAAAACAGTACCGGAAGGTGAATTATTTGTAATGGGGGATAATCGGCGATTTAGTAAGGACTCTAGACATATTGGAACGATACCGATGAGTAAAGTGATCGGGAAGACAAGCATTATTTACTGGCCGATTCATGATGCCCGAATTATTTCTAATAAATAACACTACTTCAACTTCTGACTAGAACACTAAAGTTTTAAAGGGAGGTTCCTCCTATGACGATACAATGGTTCCCGGGGCATATGGCCAAAGCTCGTAGGGAAGTCACAGAAAAATTAAAATTAGTGGATATTATTTTTGAACTGGTCGATGCCAGAATTCCATATTCATCGAGAAATCCAATGATCGATGAAATCATTCAACATAAACCAAGATTAGTTTTATTGAACAAGGCGGATATGGCAGATCCAGAAGTTACCAAAGAATGGATTGCTTATTTTTCGGAAAAAGGAATTAAAGCTCAGGCGATTAACTCTCAAGCTGGACAAGGAATGAGAGAAATCACTCAGGCTTCTCAAGAAATCCTGAAGGAAAAATTTGATCGTTTAAGAGCTAAAGGAGTAAAACCAAGGGCTATTCGAGCGATGATTGTTGGAATACCAAATGCAGGAAAATCGACACTTATTAATCGTTTAGCCAAAAAAAATATCGCTAAAACTGGTAATACACCTGGTGTTACAAAAGCACAACAGTGGATTAAAGTCGGAAAAGAGATGGAGCTACTAGACACACCAGGTATTTTATGGCCGAAGTTTGAGGATCAAGAGGTCGGTATGAAATTAGCGATCACAGGTGCCATAAAGGATACAATATTAAATCTGCAAGATGTGACAGTATATGCTTTAAGATTTTTAGAGCGAGTTTATCCAGAGCGATTAAAGGAACGATACAAATTTTCTGAAATCCCTGAGGATATTGTAGAAATGTTCGACCATATAGGAAAACTAAGAGGCTGTTTAATGGGCGGAGGTATGGTTGATTATGATAAAGTAGCGGAACTGGTTATTAGGGAAATCCGTTCCGAAAAGTTTGGCCCCCTTTCTTTTGAAAGACCGAGGGACATTCAGTCAGGGAATGTAGATGAAGAATAGTAAAGCTCTCCACTACGGGGAGCTTTATTTTAGTAGAATTTCATCAGGGGGGTAAGATTGTGAGCAATCTTTCAATAGCAGAAATCGAAACAAAAATTCGTACAATAATAGACGATCATGATCCTTTTATTCTCGAACTAGAAAAGGATGAGCGAAAAGGCGTACAAACACTTCTTGCAAAATGGAAAAAAAAGCGGGACAAAGAGAGAGTTCTTAAAGCAAAGTTTTTTGAAATGACTGAATTTGAACGAAAATACCGTGAACAAGGATTTAAATATATTGCAGGGGTGGATGAGGTCGGAAGGGGACCCATTGCCGGTCCTGTTGTGGCTGCGGCGGTCATTTTACCGGATGACTTTTTCTTACCAGGTATTGATGACTCCAAAAAACTTTCCGAAAAAAAACGCTTGGAATTTGATGCAATCATTAGAAAAGAGGCAATTGCTGTTAGTATTTCGATGGTTCATGCACAAGAGATAGATGAAATCAATATTTATGAGGCAGCTAAGAAAGCAATGTTATCATCCATTGCTTCATTAAAGCAAAAACCGGATGTATTGCTGATTGATGCTATGAAGCTTGAAACCCCTTATATTTCTGAATCTATTATAAAAGGGGATGCTAGAAGTATTTCTATTGCAGCTGCTTCCATCATTGCTAAAACAGCTAGAGATCAACTGATGAAAGAATATGGAGCAACAATGCCAAACTATGGTTTTGAAAAACACATGGGTTACGGAACAAAGGAACACCTTCAAGCATTAAAACAGTATGGAATCACGCCTATTCATCGGAAAAGTTTTGCACCTGTAAAGGACTTGGTACAAACATCAGTTTTAAAATAGGTTCATTACATAAAGTGAATTGTAAAAACAGGCAAATTGCCTGTTTTTTGTATCGAAATAAGAATCTAGATTAAGTGCTTTAGCAATTAGATTCTATTGCTTTCCTTCCAGCCAAAATCTACTCTATGGCCTATAGCTTTTGTATTACCGATAACGTGATTGGAACGATCATAGGTAAACTTTTGTTAGAGACCATACATTGAAAGCCATGGCGTATGCGATTTTTAAAAATATTTTAATAAAATTTTTACTTTAAATTCATTAGTAGGAAAGGGTTCATTTTCTACGGTTAGTTGAAAATAATGAATATGAAGATAATTTTTGTTTTAATGGTGGACAAGGTATGCCTCATTATATAAAATGAAAACGGAGTCAATTTTTTGAAGAGTAAGATTTAGGAGGATGGGAAATGAATATCCATGAGTATCAGGGGAAAGAAATCCTCAGAAAATATGGGGTTACTGTTCCAAATGGCAAAGTAGCATTCACGGTTGAAGAGGCGGTTGAAGCTGCTAAAGAACTTGGTACACAAGTATGTGTAGTAAAAGCACAAATTCATGCAGGTGGTAGAGGAAAAGCCGGTGGTGTTAAGGTTGCAAAAAACCTTGATGAAGTACGTACATATGCTAGCGAAATTCTGGGGAAAACGTTGGTTACACACCAAACAGGCCCTGAAGGAAAGGAAGTTAAGCGCCTCCTAATCGAAGAAGGCTGTGATATTAAGAAAGAATACTATATTGGTTTAGTATTAGATCGTGCTACTTCTCGCGTTGTATTAATGGGCTCCGAAGAAGGCGGTACAGAAATTGAAGAGGTTGCCGCAAAGACGCCTGAAAAAATATTCAAAGAAGAAATTGATCCAGTACTTGGTTTAATGCCATATCAAGCACGTCGTTTGGCATTTAATATCAATATTCCAAAAGAACTTGTGAATCAAGCAGTGAAATTCATGATGGGCTTATATAACGCCTACATCGATAAGGATTGTTCCATCGCTGAAATTAACCCATTAGTGGTTACTGGTGATGGTAAGGTAATGGCACTGGATGCGAAATTAAATTTTGATTCCAATGCTCTCTACCGTCAAAAGGATGTTTTGGAATATCGTGATTTAGACGAGGAAGATCCAAAAGAGATTGAAGCTTCAAAATACGATTTAAGCTATATTGCTTTAGATGGCAATATCGGTTGCATGGTTAATGGTGCAGGTCTCGCAATGGCAACAATGGATATTGTTAAGCATTATGGCGGAGAGCCAGCTAACTTCCTAGATGTCGGCGGCGGTGCAACAGCTGAAAAGGTAACTGAAGCATTTAAAATTATCCTTTCTGATCCAAATGTTAAAGGTATTTTTGTTAATATTTTCGGCGGAATCATGAAGTGTGACGTAATTGCAGAAGGTGTTGTAACAGCAGCGAAGCAAGTTGGATTAAATATTCCTCTAGTGGTTCGCTTAGAGGGAACAAATGTTGATTTAGGTAAGAAAATCCTTGCTGAGTCAGGTTTAAATATTATTGCTGCTGAATCAATGGCTGATGGCGCACAAAAAATCGTCGAGCTAGTTAAATAGGATCATAGGATCATATGAAAGGGGAATTATCGTGAGCGTTTTTATTAATAAAGATACAAAGGTTATTGTTCAAGGTATTACAGGCGGTACAGCTCGTTTTCATACTAAGCAAATGCTGGAATATGGAACAAAAATCGTCGGCGGTACTTCACCTGGAAAAGGTGGAATGGAAGTAGAAGGTGTTCCTGTCTTTAATACGGTGAAAGAGGCTGTCGAAGCAACAGGTGCTAATGCATCCGTTATATATGTTCCTGCTCCATTTGCAGCTGATTCCATTATTGAGGCAGTAGATGCGGAGTTAGATCTTGTTATTTGTATTACAGAGCATATACCAGTATTAGATATGGTGAAAGTAAAACGCTATATGGAAGGCAAGAAGACTCGTCTTGTAGGTCCTAACTGCCCAGGTGTTATTACTCCAGATGAATGTAAAATTGGTATTATGCCTGGTTATATTCATACAAAAGGTCATGTTGGCGTGGTTTCCCGCTCTGGAACCCTAACCTATGAAGCAGTACATCAATTATCACAAGCAGGTATCGGCCAATCTACAGCTGTTGGTATTGGTGGCGACCCTGTTAACGGTACAAACTTTATTGATGTATTAAAAGCCTTTAACGAAGACCCTGAAACCTATGCGGTTATTATGATCGGGGAAATCGGTGGTACAGCTGAAGAGGAAGCAGCTCAATGGATTAAAGCTAACATGACAAAACCTGTTGTCGGCTTTATTGGCGGACGTACAGCACCTCCAGGAAAACGTATGGGGCACGCAGGTGCGATTATTTCCGGAGGAAAGGGAACTGCAGATGAAAAAATCCGCGTCATGAACGAATGCGGAATTAAAGTTGCAGAAACTCCGTCTGTTATGGGAGAAACCTTAATTAATGTTCTTAAAGAACATGGTTTATACGAAAAGTGTAAAACACATTAATACGTTCTGCACATCAAGTCTCTTACGGATAGTCCCTCATAAGATGAGGGGCTATTTTGCTTATTACTAAATACAGGAGGAATTATATTTAATGGATGATTTTAGAGAAAAATTTATAACATTACTGCATTATCCTAATATGACATGGAACAATGTTTATAAAATCCTAAAAGAGGACCCAAAACTTGAAGGTTTCTATCGTGAATATATTCATAAGAATCATCAGGAATCATTATTTTCCCCCACACAAAAACTTTCCATTCCACCTTCTTATACAACCTTCTATCCCGAAATCATTTATGATCAAATCCGCCAGTACAAAACAAATGATATAACTGTCATTACCATCTTCGATAAACAATACCCTCCATATTTGAAAGAAATTTATCTGCCACCATGGGCACTATTTGCCAAAGGAGATCTTTCCATTTTGGAACAGGAACCTAAGCTGGCTGTCGTCGGATCGCGTCAGGCTACACAATATGGTAAAAATGCTATTCGTATGATCTTTCCGGAGTTAATTGAAAAGGGGGTTGTCATTGTAAGTGGTTTGGCAAAAGGAATTGACGCATTTGCTCATGAATGTGCGATGAACTATGGAGGAAGGACGATTGCGGTTATTGCTGGAGGATTCTATCATATTTACCCAAAGGATAATATGAATCTTGCATTAAACATGATGAAAACGCAATTAGTTCTTTCTGAATATCCGCCAGATACAAAACCACAAAGGTGGCAATTTCCGGCTAGAAATCGTATAATAAGCGGACTATCACGTGGCACACTAATCATTGAAGCTAAACGGAAAAGCGGATCATTGATCACGGCTAATTACGCAGTGAATGAAGGAAGAGAAGTCTTTTCACTTCCAGGAAGTATTTTTAATCCCTATTCCACCGGTGCAAATGAGTTAATTCAACAAGGTGCGAAATTAATTACAAAAGCTTCAGATATTTTAGAGGAATTAATTTAATGATTACTTTTTATAAAAAATAGAACTTTTGCAGGTTTTTTTGAATAAATGAAGAAAAAAATAGCATAAAAGCTTGAAATTAATTCTAATATGTATTACATTTTCCATCAGATGTTTGAAAAAGGGAAATGGAAATTGAGTAATTAATAATGTTATTAATATATCGAAAATTTGGGGTATGGGAGTTTTGTAAAGTATTATATGAACCAAAGTTGTCATAACTAGTATTTGGAAAACTTCTTAAATAGTAGGCAACTTAGAAACAGGCTTTTGCCGGATTCGAGTCGCTCTCACAGTTTCCCTCTAAGGAGGATTTAAGGAATGTCAGATTTTCTTGTAATCGTAGAATCGCCAGCAAAAGCGAAGACGATTGAAAGATATTTAGGAAGAAAATATAAAGTGAAAGCTTCAATGGGACATGTTATAGACTTACCTCGTAGCCAAACGGGAGTAGATGTTGAAAATGGATTTCAGCCAAAATACATTACGATTCGTGGTAAGGGACCAATTTTAAAAGAGTTAAAAACGGCTGCAAAAAAAGCGAAGAAAGTATTTCTGGCAGCCGACCCTGACCGCGAGGGAGAAGCTATTGCTTGGCATTTGGCACAAAGTTTGGGTGTTGATACAAATTCTGATTGCCGCGTTGTTTTTAATGAAATCACGAAGGATGCAATTAAAGAATCCTTTAAACACCCACGTCCAATTAATATGGATTTAGTAGATGCACAGCAAGCCAGAAGAATATTAGATCGACTTGTAGGCTATAACATAAGTCCAATCCTTTGGAAAAAGGTGAAAAAAGGATTAAGTGCAGGCAGGGTACAATCTGTTGCCGTTCGATTAATCATTGATCGGGAAAATGAAATTAAAGCGTTTACCCCGGAAGAATATTGGACAATCGAGGCAGACTTTATTAAGGGAAAAGAGTCATTTAAAGCTGTTTTTCATACGTTAGCGGGAAAAGAGAAAACGGAGCTGAAGACAGAACAAGATGTTCAAAAAGTATTACAAGAGATAAATGATAATAAGTTTAAGGTTATTTCTGTTACGAAAAAAGAACGGAAAAGAAATCCTGCTCCACCATTTACTACGTCTTCTTTACAGCAGGAGGCAGCCAGAAAATTAAATTTCCGTGCTAAAAAAACAATGATGCTTGCCCAACAATTATATGAAGGGATAGAACTCGGAAAGGAAGGGACAGTTGGTCTCATTACTTACATGAGAACAGATTCAACTAGAATTTCCGAAGTTGCGCAAAACGAAGCGGCAGATTACATTCGTTCAGTATTTGGAGAAAATTATTTAAAAACGGAACAAAGGAAAGAGAAAAAGCAGACTAATGCACAAGATGCTCATGAAGCCATTCGTCCAACTAGGGCATTTAGAGATCCTAATAGTTTAAAGGAATTTTTATCACGAGACCAATTAAGGTTATATAAATTAATTTGGGAACGGTTCCTAGCCAGCCAAATGGCTCAAGCGGTAATGGACACTATGAGCGTAGATTTACAAAATGGAAGTGCCATCTTCCGTGCAACAGGATCAAAGATCAAATTTCATGGCTTTATGAAGTTATATGTGGAAGGAACAGATGATCAAGTTGAGGAAGTAGGCAAAATGCTTCCTGAACTTAATGAAGGTGACGAAGTTTTCAAGAAGGATATTGAGCCTAAGCAGCATTTTACACAGCCGCCTCCAAGATATACAGAAGCAAGGTTGGTAAAAACCCTTGAAGAGCTTGGCATCGGTCGTCCATCCACCTACGCTCCTACTTTGGATACGATTCAAAAGCGTGGATATGTTAGCCTTGAAAATAAACGCTTTGTTCCAACAGAGCTCGGGGAAATCGTCCATGAATTAATGTTGGAGTTCTTCCCGGAAATCGTTGATGTAGAATTTACCGCTAAAATGGAAGAAGGGCTGGATCATATTGAAGAAGGCCAGATCCGATGGGTGGAATTAGTTGATGAGTTTTACAAAGAATTTAAAGTACACTTAGAAAAAGCCGAGAAAGAAATGCAGGAAGTAGAAATTAAAGATGAACCTGCAGGGGAAGATTGTGAAATCTGTGGCAGTCCGATGGTGTTTAAAATGGGCCGGTATGGAAAATTTATGGCCTGCAGTAATTTCCCTGATTGCCGTAATACTAAACCAATTGTCAAAGATATCGGTGTAACTTGTCCTAATTGTAAAGAAGGGACCATTGTTGAAAGGAAAAGTAAGAAAAAAAGAGTATTTTACGGTTGCAGTCGCTTTCCTGAGTGTGAATTTTTATCTTGGGATAAGCCGTTGCCAAGATCATGTCCAAAATGTGACGGTCTTCTTGTAGAAAAGAAATTAAAGAAGGGCGTCCAAGTTCAGTGTGTTGCTTGTGATTATAAAGAAGAACCACAAAGTTAGGGAGTGGGCATTGCCTACTCTTTTTATTTCGTTAATGTATAAAACTTTTTTCTTTTTCAAACGTATAGTACAATGCAAGATGGACTTCATTGAGGGAAAGTTATATGTAAAAATATTTATCATTTGATGTTGGAAGTAATTCAGGAGGTTCAATATGACTGAACGAACAATAACAGTTGTTGGTGCCGGTTTGGCAGGTAGTGAAGCAGCTTGGCAAATAGCTAAACGGGGATTAAAAGTCCATCTATATGAAATGAGACCAGTTAAGCAAACTCCCGCTCATCACACAGATAAATTTGCTGAGTTAGTATGCAGTAATTCCTTACGGGCAAACACATTGACAAATGCAGTTGGTGTGTTAAAAGAGGAAATGAGAAAACTTGATTCAGTAATCATTCATGCAGCGGATTCCTGCTCAGTTCCAGCAGGTGGAGCTCTAGCTGTCGATCGACATGAGTTTGCGGCCAAGGTAACAGATATGGTTAAAAACCATGAAAATGTTACCGTATTTCATGAGGAAATAACTGAAATTCCAGAAGGCCCCACTATTATCGCGACAGGTCCATTAACAAGCCCTGGGCTATCAGCAAAGCTGAAAGAGTTAACGGGTGAAGAGTATTTATATTTTTATGATGCAGCCGCCCCAATTATTGAAAAAGATAGTATTAATATGGACAAGGTTTATTTAAAATCCCGCTATGATAAAGGCGAAGCGGCATATTTAAACTGTCCTATGACGGAAGAGGAATTTAACCGATTTTATGACGCCCTCTTAGCAGCGGAAACGGTCCCTATAAAAGAATTTGAAAAAGAAATCTTCTTTGAGGGATGTATGCCGATTGAAGTCATGGCTGCCAGAGGAAAAAAGACCATGCTTTTTGGTCCTTTGAAACCGGTTGGTTTAGAAGACCCTAAAACGGGAAAACGACCATTTGCAGTTGTGCAGCTGCGTCAGGATGATGCCGCAGGAACGCTTTATAATATTGTTGGGTTCCAAACACACTTGAAATGGGGTTCACAAAAAGAAGTAATTCGTCTAATACCTGGTCTGGAAAATGCGGAAATCGTCCGTTATGGAGTGATGCATCGAAACACCTTTATTAATTCTCCTAAGGTATTAGAGCCTACTTATCAATTCAAGAAGCGTACAGACTTATTTTTCGCGGGGCAAATGACTGGGGTCGAAGGTTATGTTGAGTCAGCTGCAAGCGGATTAATTGCGGGTATTAATGCCTCAAGACTTGTTCAAGGGTTGGAGCCGCTTATATTCCCTGCTGAAACAGCAATTGGAAGTATGGCACGGTATATAACGAGCGCTAATCCTGACAATTTTCAACCAATGAACGCAAACTTCGGGCTGTTTCCTGAACTACCTGTAAAAATAAAAGGGAAACAGGAAAGAAATTTACAACATGCCAATCGAGCATTGGAAACAATTCAGAACTTTGTGAAGGTTTTGTAAAATTTATTGCAAGGGCTACTGAATTATGATAAGATTTAGTAGCCCTTGCGAATGTTATAATGGAAAATGTTAAGTTTTTTTAAAATCTCTTAAATAAGTATTTACAAACAGGATTTATTTGATCAAAATACAATTTGGTGTGCATGAATACTGTTTGTTCATACTTGAACAAATCATGAATGTCTTCAAAATGTTTAGGGACTAACAACTGAGGACATAAATGGTAATAATTATCATATTATTTTGAACGACTGTTTTTTTACATATTCTACTGCATCGTGAAGGAGAAAACTCCAACATTGAAGGAGGATAATCTGATGGAACAATTTCATGCAACAACGATTTTTGCGATCCACCATAATGGGGAATGCGCCATGTCCGGTGATGGTCAAGTTACTTTTGGAAATGCAGTTGTGATGAAACACACTGCAAAAAAAGTAAGAAAGATATTTAATGGGAAGGTATTGGCTGGTTTTGCAGGATCTGTTGCTGATGCTTTTACCCTTTTTGAATTATTTGAAGGGAAACTTGAGGAATTTAACGGAAATCTTCAAAGAGCAGCGGTAGAGCTAGCAAAAGAATGGCGAAGCGATAAAGTTCTTAGAAAATTAGAAGCTATGCTTATAGTGATGAATCGTGAACACTTGCTGTTAGTGTCAGGTACCGGTGAAGTCATTGAGCCTGACGATGGAATTCTTGCGATTGGATCCGGAGGGAATTACGCCTTGGCAGCGGGACGTTCACTTAAGAAATATGCTGGGGAACATTTATCGGCCAAAGAAATTGCAAAGGCATCATTAGAAATAGCAGCAGAGATTTGTGTTTATACCAATCACAATATTATTGTGGAAGAACTTTAAGGGGAAAGGAGATTGTAAGAATAATGAGCAGAACGACCAATTTAACTCCCCGTCAAATTGTTGAAAAGCTTGATCAATATATTATTGGACAAAAGGATGCAAAAAAAGCAGTTGCTGTTGCCCTCAGGAACCGTTATAGAAGAGGCTTGTTAAATGAAAAATTAAGGGATGAAATTAACCCGAAAAATATCTTGATGATTGGTCCGACAGGGGTAGGTAAAACAGAAATTGCGAGAAGGATTGCAAAACTCGTTGGTGCTCCTTTCGTTAAAGTGGAAGCGACAAAATTTACAGAGGTAGGATATGTTGGCCGGGATGTAGAATCGATGGTTCGAGACCTGGCAGAGACAGCGGTTCGCTTAGTAAAAGAAGAGCGTATGCAAAGTGTCAAAGAACGGGCAGAAGAAAATGCGAACAATAGGTTGGTAGAACTTTTAGTACCATCAGCAAAAAAATCAGCAAATTATAAAAACCCTCTGGAAATGTTGTTTGGTGGTGGAAATTCTTCTGCAGAACAGGATACCCAACAAGAGGATTACACCATCCAAGAAAAAAGAAAGATTGTAAAAGAAAAGCTGGCTTTAGGTCAATTAGAAGATGAAATCGTAACTGTGGAAGTAGAAGAACAAACTCCTTCCATGTTTGATTTGCTTCAAGGTTCAGGTATTGAACAAATGGGAATGAATATGCAGGACGCTCTTAGCAGCTTAATGCCTAAAAAGCGGAAAAAAAGAAAACTTACAGTACGGGATGCAAGAAAAGTGTTGACAAATGAAGAAGCAGCCAAGCTAATTGATATGGATGAAGTAACTTCAGAAGCGATTTACCGTGCTGAACAAACTGGAATTATTTTTATTGATGAAATTGATAAAATAGCAAGCCGTAATTCCGGCGGATCTTCCGCAGATGTTTCAAGGGAAGGTGTCCAGAGAGATATTTTACCTGTAGTTGAGGGTTCGACTGTTGTAACAAAGTATGGCCCTATTAAGACAGACCATGTGTTATTTATTGCTGCCGGGGCATTCCATATGGCAAAACCGTCAGATTTAATTCCAGAATTGCAAGGGCGCTTCCCAATCAGAGTTGAGCTTTCAAAGCTTACAGTTGAGGACTTCTTCAGGATACTAATTGAACCGGATAATGCATTAATTAAGCAATATCAAGCATTATTGGAAACAGAAGGTATACAAATTGAATTTTCTGACGATGCTATTCGTAGAATAGCTGAAGTAGCATATGAGGTGAATCAAAATACGGACAATATCGGTGCTAGACGGCTTCATACCATTCTAGAGAAGCTTTTAGAGGATCTATCTTTTGAAGCACCAGATATTACTTTAGAAAAAATTACGATCACACCTCAATATGTTGATGAGAAACTTGGGGCAATTTCTAAAAATAAAGACTTAAGTCAATATATTTTATAGAAATTTATACATTGTACCTATCATGTTGCAATATATCAAATGAAACAAAAATTTAATAATGGTTGTAGTTAATTAGGAGGAAGAAAAAATGGACTTACTTTCAAAAACTAGAAGAATTAATGCTTTACTTCAAAAATCAGCAGGAAAGCCAGTAAACTTTAGGGAAATGGCTGATACTTTAAGTGAGATCATTGAGTCTAATATTTATATTGTCAGCCGCCGTGGAAAACTATTAGGATTCTCTATTTATCAGCAGATTGAAAATGAAAGAATGAAAAAAATGTTTGAGGAACGTCGTTTCCCTGAAGAATATACAAAAAGTTTATTCAATATTACCGAAACCTCTTCAAATCTTGATATTGAAAGTCAATATACGGCTTTCCCTGTTGAGAACAGAGATTTATTCCGTGAAGGACTTACAACAATTGTCCCAATTATCGGAGGCGGTGAGCGTTTAGGTACACTTATTCTTGCTCGTCTGCATGAGAAATTCCATGATGATGACCTTCTTCTTGCTGAATATGGGGCAACGGTTGTTGGTATGGAAATTTTACGTGAAAAATCTGAAGAAATTGAAGAAGAAGCTAGAAGCAAAGCGGTTGTACAAATGGCAATCAGCTCTTTATCATACAGTGAGCTTGAGGCGATTGAACACATTTTTGAGGAACTTAATGGTAATGAAGGTCTATTAGTAGCTTCAAAGATCGCTGACCGTGTAGGAATTACTCGTTCAGTTATTGTCAATGCATTAAGAAAGCTTGAAAGTGCAGGAGTAATTGAGTCTCGTTCACTAGGTATGAAAGGAACTTATATTAAAGTTCTAAATGATAAGTTCCTAGTTGAGTTAGAAAAGCTTAAATCTCACTAAGAAAAATAAGATTCCCAGTGTAGACTGGGAATTTTTTTGTGCTAATCCTTGATTGTTTATATTGTCTATGCTATATTATTTCATGGTGTTATTACACACGCTTGTTGATTTAAGTAGATGGTGCTGTTTATACAGTTTCTGCTTAAAAATGAGGCAAGCGGAGGAAATCAAAACCATTAGGAGGAAAAATCATGTCAGTTATTTCAATGAAGCAATTGCTTGAAGCTGGTGTACATTTTGGACACCAAACTCGCCGTTGGAACCCTAAGATGAAAAAATACATCTTTACGGAGCGTAACGGTATTTACATCATCGATCTTCAAAAAACTGTTAAGAAAGTTGAAGAAGCATACAACTGGGTAAAAGAACTTGCTGCTAACGGAGGAACAATTCTTTTCGTTGGTACAAAGAAACAAGCTCAAGATTCTGTGAAAGAAGAAGCAGAACGTTCTGGTATGTTCTATGTAAACCAACGTTGGTTAGGTGGTACTTTAACAAACTTTGAAACCATTCAAAAACGTATCGGCCGTTTAAAAGAAATTGAAAAAATGGCTGAAGACGGTACTTTCGAAGTATTACCTAAGAAAGAAGTTGTTCAATTAAAGAAAGAACAAGAACGCCTTGAAAAATTCTTAGGCGGTATTAAAGAAATGAAGCAACTTCCAGATGCATTATTTATTATCGATCCTCGTAAAGAGCGTATCGCAGTTGCTGAAGCGAAGAAATTAAATATTCCTATCGTTGGAATTGTTGATACAAACTGTGATCCAGATGAAATCGATGTTGTAATCCCTGCTAATGACGATGCAATTCGTGCAGTTAAACTATTAACTAGTAAAATGGCAGATGCGATCCTTGAAGCAAAACAAGGTGAAGAGGTAGCAGTAGAAGCTTAATAAAGCAAACTGGTTATTGGTAATAAGCACTAGTTGTATCGGCCAAAAGGTTGATTTTTAACCTTTTGGAAGAATAGGCTTATGACCTTGAGCCAATGGTTTCTGCAACTAGACATATCTAATAGTTTGATCTGTTAAAAAGGTGATAAGAGGGAGACCCTTTATCACCTTTTTTTAAAGAACTAGAGTTTATCTTGGCACTTGTTGGTAAAGCTAAATATACATAGGTAAATTAAGGAGGAAATAAAGATTATGGCAATTACTGCTCAAATGGTCAAAGAACTTCGTGAAAAAACTGGCGCTGGTATGATGGATTGTAAAAAGGCGCTTACTGAAACAAACGGCGACATGGATAAAGCAATCGATTACCTTCGTGAAAAAGGTATTGCAAAAGCTGCAAAAAAAGCAGACCGTATTGCTGCAGAAGGTTTGACTTCTATTTTAACAGAAGGAAACGATGCGGTAATCCTTGAAGTAAACTCTGAAACTGACTTCGTTGCAAAAAATGAAGCTTTCCAAACTCTTGTTAAAGAGCTTGCTGAGCATCTTCTAAAAAACAAACCTGCTACTGTTGAAGAGGCATTAAGCCAAACTATGGAAAATGGTTCAACTGTAGAAGCACATATTAATGCTGCTATTGCAAAAATTGGAGAAAAACTTACTCTTCGCCGCTTTACAGTAGTTTCAAAAACAGATAACGATGCTTTTGGTGCATATATTCACATGGGCGGACGTATTTCCGTATTAACTGTTCTTGAAGGTACAACTGATGCAGATGCTGCAAAAGATGTATCCATGCATATCGCAGCATTAAATCCAAAATACGTGTCTCGTGACCAAGTATCAAAAGAAGAAGTAGAACATGAGCGTCAAGTATTAACTCAACAAGCATTAAATGAAGGTAAGCCAGAAAACATTGTTGCTAAAATGGTTGAAGGCCGCCTAGGAAAATACTTTGAAGAAGTTTGTGTTCTTGACCAGGCGTTTGTTAAAAATCCAGATCAAAAGGTTCGCCAATTCGTGGAATCAAAAGGTGCAACAATTCGTGAATTCATTCGTTATGAAGTAGGCGAAGGCATCGAAAAACGCGAAGATAACTTCGCTGAAGAAGTTATGAACCAAGTGAATAAAAAATAGTCAACGATTCTCGGACTACTCGAATATTCAAGATTGCATTAATTCATTTATAATAGGGGACACAATGTGTTCCCTATTTTTAAAGGTAAAGATTATGATAATACATACGATCTGGAGGTTTATATGAGCAATCCTAAATATAAACGCGTGGTATTAAAATTGAGCGGGGAGGCCCTTGCTGGTGAAGAGGGCTTTGGTATTAAACCTTCTATTATAAAATCGATTGCCACACAAGTAAAAGAAATAGCAGATCTTGGTGTTGAGGTTGCAGTTGTAGTTGGTGGCGGTAATATTTGGCGTGGAAAAATTGGCAGTGAAATGGGCATGGATCGTGCGACTGCTGATTATATGGGCATGCTGGCTACGGTCATGAATTCACTCGCTCTCCAAGACAGCCTTGAGCATCTCGGGGTTGAATCAAGGGTACAAACTTCTATTGAAATGAGGCAGGTTGCAGAGCCTTATATTAGACGCCGTGCAATAAGACATTTGGAGAAGAAAAGAGTCGTCATTTTTGCCGCTGGGACAGGAAACCCTTACTTTTCGACAGACACTACTGCTGCTTTAAGAGCTGCAGAAATTGATGCGGAAGTTATTTTAATGGCGAAAAACAATGTGGATGGTGTTTATTCTGCAGATCCTCGGGTTGATGCGAATGCCCAAAAATATGATGATCTTTCATTTTTAGATGTTTTAAAAGAGGGTCTACAGGTTATGGATTCAACTGCCTCCTCTTTATGCATGGATAATGATATTCCGCTAATTGTTTTCTCTATTATGGAACAGGGCAATATTAAAAAGGCAGTTATGGGTGAAAAAATTGGAACTATTGTTAGGGGGAAAAAATAATGCCGAAACAAGTCATTAGCTCAGCTAAAGAACGTATGACAAAAGCAATTCAAGCTTATACTCGTGAACTTGCTGGAATTCGTGCAGGTAGAGCCAATGCGTCTCTTCTAGATAGAGTGACAGTGGATTATTATGGAGCACCAACACCAGTGAACCAATTAGCTGGAATCACCACACCAGAACCACGTCTCCTTGTGATCCAGCCATATGATAAATCAATTATCAGTGACATTGAAAAGGCAATTTTAAAATCCGATTTAGGATTAAACCCAACAAGTGACGGATCTGTTATCAGAATTACAATCCCGCAATTAACAGAAGAACGTCGTAAAGAACTAGTTAAAGTGACAAAAAAAGAATCAGAAGATGCAAAAGTTGCGATCAGAAATATTCGCCGTGATGCCAATGACGAGTTGAAAAAACTTGAAAAAAATGGTGAAATTACAGAAGACGCATTACGTGGATATTCTGATGATATTCAGAAATTGACAGATGAACATATTCAGAAGATCGATCAACTAACAAAAGAGAAAGAAAAGGAAATTATGGAAATTTAATTTGTGATGAGACCCTCTTTTCAGGGGGTTTTTTTCACTATCTAGGCAGTTCATATTATAGCTAGGAATAAAGAATTTTGAACATTATTCTTAATTGATTATAATTTACATAAGTATAAAAAGAGATATCTTCTTGCATTTTTGATATGATAAAAGCATGAATTAATATATTACATATCCATTCGCATAATCAATTTATTATCGGAGGAATTGAAAACTATTTTGGAGGAGCAATGTTATGTTAAATAAAATAAAGATTTGGAAGAACCAAAATAACTCTTCCACACTCCGAGATAAAATAGAAGAAATAAAAAAACTTCCCGTCCCTGAACATGTAGCCATTATTATGGACGGAAATGGACGCTGGGCTAAAAAAAGAGCCCTTCCAAGGGTTGCCGGGCACCATGAAGGAATGAAGGTTGTTCGGAAAACAACGATGCTGGCCAATGAATTGGGAATCAAAACATTAACACTATATGCTTTTTCAACAGAAAACTGGAAACGGCCAAAAAATGAAATAGATTTTATCATGAAGCTTCCGGAAGAATTTTTAGATACCTTTCTTCCAGAACTAGTGGAGAATAACGTTCAAGTGAAAATGATGGGCTATAAAGATCAGTTGCCTGTCCATACATTAAATGCCATTGAAAAGGCAATCAATGAAACGAAAGACAATACTGGTCTTGTTCTAAATTTTGCTTTGAATTATGGGAGCCGTGCTGAAATTATTGATGCGGTAAAGGAAGTCTTAATTGATTATAAATCAGGAATACTAGATGAAAAAGATTTGGATGAAGAAACGTTTTCTTCTTATCTAATGACATCCGATTTTTCAGATCCAGATCTCTTAATCCGGACAAGTGGTGAAATTCGCTTGAGCAATTTTATGCTTTGGCAATTGGCCTATTCGGAATTCTGGTTTACAGACGTTTTATGGCCGGATTTTAGGGAAGAGCATTTGCTTGATGCAATTGAATCTTTTCAAAAACGCCAGCGTCGGTTTGGAGGCATTTAAATAGCAATAAAAGGTGTTGAACAATTAGATGAAGCAAAGAATTTTAACAGGAATCATCGCAGCAGCTCTCTTTTTACCCATCGTATACTTTGGCGGACTGCCATTCGTGATTTTAACGTATTTACTCGCGAGTATTGGACTTTATGAACTATTTAAGATGAAAAAACTTACTATATTTTCACCTAATGGGTTCTTATCCCTTTTATTTTTATGGGTATTGCTATTTCCACCGCAATACGAAAATTATTTTAATGAATTTTATTATTCTAAAACAGAGCTAGGGATTGCATGTATCCTCCTATTATTAGCTTATACAGTAATAACAAAAAATCGATTTACATTTGAAGAGGCTGCTTTTTCTCTGCTCTCGGCCATTTATGTTGGAATAGGATTTTATTTCTTCATGGAAGCTCGTGAAGCAGGTCTTGTTTATATTTTGTATTCATTATTTCTGATCTGGGCAACAGACTCTGGAGCCTATTTTGTTGGAAAGGCAATGGGCAAGAAAAAACTTTGGCCAGAAATTAGTCCCAATAAAACCGTAGAGGGATCAATCGGCGGGATTGTTTGCGCCGTTTTAGTTGCAATCATTTTTAGCTTGCTGACAGATATCAATGCAACAACCATCTCATTAATTGGGATAACGATTGTACTATCAATTTTTGGACAAATTGGGGACCTTGTCCAGTCCGCCTATAAACGTCATTTTGGTGTAAAGGATTCGGGAAACATCTTACCAGGACATGGAGGAATTTTGGACCGATTTGACAGTTTATTATTTGTTTTGCCATTACTGCATTTTTTCCATCTTTGGTAAGTTTGTGTGTGAATATTAGGAGTTGACAGTTTTGAAAAGAATCAGTTTACTTGGGGCATCTGGTTCAATAGGAACCCAGACGATTGACATCATCCGAGAGCATCCCTCAGAGTTTCAATTAACAGCTTTTTCTGTTGGTAAAAATATTCCATATGCACGAAAAATAATCAACGAATTTCAACCTGAACTTGTATGTGTACAAAATCAACAGGATTACTATTCATTAAAATCAGAATTTCCTCATATAAAATGTACATATGGCGAGGAAGGACTAATTGAAACTGCTGTATATGATAAGTCAGATATTCTTGTAAATGCCGTGATCGGAAGTGTAGGACTAAATCCTACTTTACAAGCGATTGAGTGCGGAAAAACGATTGCAATTGCCAACAAAGAAACACTAGTAACCGCAGGGCATTTAATTATCGAAGCTGCCAAAAGAAATCAGGTCACACTTTTACCTGTTGATAGTGAACACTCTGCTATTTTTCAAGCTCTCCAAGGAGAAAAGGAGAAGAATATAGAAAAAATAATATTAACAGCCTCTGGAGGAAGTTTCCGTGATAAATCAAGAAATGAATTAGAAAATGTTACGGTTGAAGAGGCACTTAACCATCCAAACTGGTCAATGGGGGCAAAAATTACCATCGATTCTGCAACTATGATGAATAAAGGGTTAGAAGTGATAGAGGCACATTGGTTGTTCCAAATGCCTTTTGAAAAAATTGAGGTTTTACTTCATAAAGAGAGTATTATTCACTCGATGGTAGAATTTCATGACTCAAGCATTATTGCTCAGCTTGGAACTCCGGATATGAGGGTTCCGATCCAATATGCGCTTACCTATCCAGACAGGATCCCTCTTCCGTCAGCTAATAGATTAAATTTAGCCAGTGTGGGAAAACTTCATTTTCAAGAAATGGATTTTGAAAGGTTTCGTTGTTTGCAATTTGCCTATACAGCTGGTAAAATTGGCGGCACAATGCCAACTGTCTTAAATGCCGCAAACGAAGCGGCAGTTGCAGCATTCTTGGAAGGAAAAATTCGCTTCTTGCAAATTGAAGATTTGATTGAGAAGGCATTAACTGCTCACCATGTAATTGAAAATCCAAGCCTGCAGCAAATTCAAGAGGTAGATAGGGAAACAAGGCAGTATGTATTGTCACTTCTATAAAAAAGGTGGTTTTATTTTTGACGACAGTTATAGCCTTTATTGTCATTTTTGGCGCACTAGTCTTCTTTCATGAATTAGGACATTTTATTTTTGCCAAGAGAGCAGGTATCCTTTGCCGAGAATTCGCCATTGGTATGGGACCAAAAGTGTTCTCCTACAAAAAGGGAGAAACCGTCTATAATATTCGTCTATTACCAATCGGCGGCTATGTTCGCATGGCAGGCGAAGATCCGGAAATGATTGAAATAAAACCAGGATACCGTATTGGATTATTATTTAATAAGGAAGAAATAGTCACCAAAATTATTCTAAACAATAAAGAAAAATATCCCGATTGCCGAATCGTCGAAGTAGAATACGCAGATATTGAAAAAGATTTGATCATTAAAGGTTACCCGGATGATGATCAAGAAAATTTACAAACTTTTTCTATCGATCCTAAGGCAGTTATTGTTGAAAATGGAGTAGAATCACAAATTGCTCCACTTGATAGACAATTTGCTACTAAAACATTAGGTCAACGATTTATGGCGATTTTTGCCGGGCCAATGATGAACTTTGTACTTGCCTTCGTAGTCTTTGTTCTTATCGCTTTGTTACAGGGGGTACCAACGAACGAGCCGAAATTAGGTGAGATTACCCCCGATGGCGCAGCGAAAGCAGCAGGTCTTAAAGAAGGGGATATTGTTCAAAGTATCGATGGTTCCGAAATTTCCAGTTGGTCTGATGTTGTTGAAATCATCCGTAAAAATCCAAATAAAAAGCTTGAATTTTCCATCATTCGAAATGGGGAAGAGATGGAATTATTCGTAACACCAGATACAAAAACAGTTGATGGTCAAGAAATAGGAATTATCGGCGTATTCAGTCCTGTAGAAAAATCGCCTATACAAGCTGTCACAGCCGGCGCTAAAGAGACTTATTTTTGGACAACACAGATTTTTGTAATGATAGGGAAATTAGTAACAGGGCAATTCTCTATTGATGCTTTGTCTGGACCAGTGGGAATTTATTATTCTACTGATGAGGTAGCCAAGTCTGGAATCTTTTATTTAATGAAATGGGCTGGCATTTTAAGCATTAACTTGGGGATCATGAATTTATTACCAATTCCAGCACTTGATGGTGGCAGACTTATGTTTTTTGCAGTCGAAGCAGTAAGAGGAAAGCCGATAGACCGTCAAAAGGAAGGAATGGTTCATTTTATCGGATTTGCCCTTCTTATGCTTCTAATGTTAGTCGTAACATGGAACGATATTCAAAGATTTTTCCTAAAATAAGAAAAAAGGAACCTGATAGCGGTTCCTTTTTTTATATAAATATTTGCTCACTTTTTTCTGTCGAATATCCCCGAAAATTTAAGATTAATATGGTATAATATCTTTTTGATATAAAGAAGAATAGTTTTTACTTAATAGATGGGAGAGATGTCGGTTGAGCGAACATGCCTTAGGCAAAAAAGAGCGATTCCTACTCTTGCTCCAGCAGCTACAACTAACAGAAGATGCTGTGGTATCGCACTTTCAAAATGCACAAATAGATCGATTAGTCGTAGAAAAAAAAGCGAGAAAATGGCATTTTCATTTTTTACTTGAAAACATTCTTCCCTTTCATGTATATACCCGTTTTACCACCCAACTTCAAAGGGCGTTTTCCAATATTGCGACAGTTTCCTATGATATAAAGGTAATTAATCAACAAGCATCCGAGGAATTAGTAAGGGAATATTGGAGTCATTGTATTCAACAGCTTGATGGGATCTCTCCACCACTTTTAAAGCTTTTAAATGAGCAGATGCCAGAGGTAAAAGGAAATAAATTAACTGTTTTTGTAAGAAATGAAGCGGAAGGTCTGGCTTTAAAACGTAAATATGGTTCTATAATTGGAGATACCTACCAGAAATTCGGTTTTCCTTCTTATTCATTTGATATTGCTTTGAAAAAGGAAGAGAAAAACGAAGAGTATGAACAGTTTTTATTAGCGAAGCAAAAAGAAGATCAAGAACGGGCTTTAATGGCAATGGTAGAAATGCAAAAACAAGAAGAAGAAAATGAAGCTTCAACTTCTGATCTCCCTGAAGGTCCGCTATCCATTGGATTGACGATTAAGGATGACAGTGATCTTCGCAGTTTAATTGATATTGTTGATGAAGAAAGAAGAGTTACTGTTGAAGGATACATTTTTGATACAGAAATTCGCGAGCTTAGGAGCGGACGTTCCCTTTTAACCTTTAAAATTACCGATTACACAAGTTCTATTATGGTCAAAATGTTTTCACGGGATAAAGAGGATGCAGCTCTTTTTCAACGTGTTAAGAAGGGGATGTGGGTCCGTGTTAGAGGAAGTATTCAAAATGATACCTTCGTACGCGACCTTGTGATGATTGGTAATGATATTAACGAAATCAAACCAATCGAGCGCAAAGATACAGCACCTGAGGGTGAAAAACGTGTCGAACTTCATTTGCATACCCCAATGAGTCAAATGGACGCTGTTACCCCTGTAGGGACACTTATTGCCCAAGCAAAAAAGTGGGGGCATAAAGCCATTGCTATAACGGATCATGCGGTTGTCCAATCTTTTCCGGAAGCATATAGTGCGGGTAAAAAAAATGATATGAAAATTCTCTATGGGGTTGAAGCAAATTTAGTAGATGACGGCGTACCAATAACCTTTAATGATGCCCACCGATTACTAGCTGAAGACACTTATGTTGTATTTGACGTGGAAACAACAGGACTTTCGGCAGTGTATGATACCATCATTGAACTGGCTGCTGTTAAGGTAAAAGGTGGAGAAATCATTGACCGATTCGAATCGTTTGCTAATCCTCACCACCGGTTATCTGCTACAACGATCAATTTAACCGGGATTACAGATGATATGGTGCAAAATGCACCAGAAGTAGAGGAAGTACTCCGTAAATTCCATGAATGGATGGGAGATTCCATTTTGGTTGCCCACAATGCATCTTTTGATATGGGGTTCCTTAATGTAGGCTTTAAGAAGATAGGATTGGATAAAGCGAGTAACCCTGTAATCGATACACTTGAACTTGCACGTTTTCTGTACCCGGAATTAAAAAATCACCGCTTAAATACATTGGCGAAAAAGTTTGATGTCGAATTAACCCAACATCACCGTGCCATCTATGATGCGGAAGCAACCGGCTATTTATTGGTGAAAATGTTAAAGGATGCTGCGGAAAAAGGAATTACTTATCATGATGAATTTAATGATCATATGGGGAAAGGAAATGCATATCAGAGGGCCCGTCCATTCCACTGTACTTTGCTGGCACAAAATGAGGTAGGGTTAAAAAATTTATTTAAATTAGTTTCCATCTCTCATGTTGATTATTTTTATCGTGTTCCGAGAATTCCAAGGTCTGTTTTACAAAAATATCGGGAAGGCATTTTGGTTGGTTCTGGATGTGATAAAGGAGAAGTATTTGAAGGCATGATGCAAAAGTCTCCAGATGAAGTAGAGTCCATTGCATCCTTCTATGACTATATTGAGGTCATGCCAAAACCCGTCTATGCCCCATTGCTAGAAATGGAGCTAGTACGTGATGAAAAGGCATTAGAGCAAATTATAAAAAATATTGTTGCCCTCGGGGATAAACTTGGGATTCCAGTAGTGGCAACAGGTAATGTTCATTATTTAAATGAAAATGATAAAATATACCGGAAAATTTTAATTAGCTCGCAAGGCGGGGCCAATCCTCTGAATCGGCACGAATTGCCAGATGTCCATTTTAGAACGACCAATGAAATGCTGGAAGCTTTTTCGTTCTTGGGAGAAGAAAAAGCAAAAGAAATTGTTGTCACGAATACCAATAAAATTGCTGATATGATCGAACCGATTAAACCAATTAAGGACGATTTGTATACTCCGAGAATTGAGGGTGCCGAGGAAGAAATACGGGAAATGAGTTATGCCATGGCCCGAAAAATTTACGGTGACCCGCTTCCGGAAATTGTTGAAGCCCGCTTGGAGAAGGAATTAAAAAGTATCATTGGTCATGGATTTGCAGTTATCTATTTAATTTCACATAAACTAGTAAAAAAATCATTAGATGATGGTTATCTTGTAGGATCACGTGGATCAGTTGGATCATCCTTTGTAGCTACTATGACTGAAATTACAGAGGTTAATCCTTTGCCACCACATTATGTATGTCCGTCATGCAAGCATTCGGAGTTTTTTGATGACGGATCTGTTGGGTCAGGGTTTGATTTGCCTGATAAAGATTGCCCAAAATGTGGAACAAAGTATAAGAAGGATGGCCATGATATTCCGTTTGAAACGTTCCTTGGCTTCAAAGGAGACAAGGTTCCGGATATCGATTTAAACTTTTCTGGTGAATACCAGCCACGGGCCCATAACTATACCAAAGTTCTGTTCGGTGAGGACAATGTTTTCCGTGCAGGAACCATCGGCACCGTTGCCGATAAAACAGCATTTGGCTATGTAAAAGCCTATCAACAGGATCACAACCTACAATTTCGTAATGCTGAAATTGAACGGCTTGCTTCTGGCTGTACTGGTGTTAAAAGAACAACTGGTCAGCATCCTGGTGGAATCATCGTTATCCCTGATTATATGGATGTATACGATTTTACCCCTATTCAGTATCCTGCTGATGATAAAACATCTGAATGGAGAACAACTCATTTTGATTTCCATTCCATTCACGATAACGTCCTTAAGCTGGACATACTTGGGCACGATGATCCGACAGTTATTAGAATGCTTCAGGACTTGAGTGGAATTGATCCTAAAACAATACCAGTGGATGATCCTGAAGTAATGAAAATCTTTAGTGGTACTGAATCACTTGGTGTAACACCTGAACAGATTATGTGTAAAACCGGAACACTTGGCATTCCTGAATTTGGTACCCGCTTTGTGCGTCAGATGTTGGAAGATACAAAGCCGACAACTTTTTCAGAGTTGGTTCAGATCTCAGGTTTGTCACACGGAACAGATGTATGGTTAGGAAATGCACAGGAATTAATCCAGAATAATATTTGTACATTAAGTGAAGTAATCGGCTGTCGGGACGATATCATGGTTTATCTCATTTACCAAGGACTCGAGCCATCTTTTGCCTTTAAAATTATGGAATCTGTCCGAAAAGGTAAAGGGTTAACAGAGGAAATGGAAGCAGAAATGAGGAAGCATGATGTGCCGGAATGGTATATCGACTCATGTAAAAAAATTAAATATATGTTCCCGAAGGCGCACGCTGCAGCATACGTATTAATGGCTGTTCGGATTGCTTACTTTAAAGTGCATATGCCACTTTATTATTATGCAGCCTATTTCACCGTTCGGGCAGAAGATTTTGATATAGAAACAATGTCACGTGGTTCGGAAGCCATACGTGCAAAGATTGAAGAAATTAATGCAAAGGGCCTTGAAGCTTCCAATAAAGAGAAAAACTTATTAACCGTATTGGAAATTGCCCTTGAAATGACTGAACGAGGATTCAGTTTCCAAAACTATGATTTATATAAATCAGCTGCGTCTGAATTTATTATCGAAGGGAATTCATTAATTCCACCGTTCGATTCGATTCCTGGTCTCGGAACAAATGCAGCAATAAATATTGTGAAAGCAAGAGAGGAAGGAGAATTTCTCTCTAAGGAAGACCTGCAACAGCGGGGGAAAGTTTCGAAAACCATTATGGAGTACTTGGAAAAACAGGGCTGCTTAAAATCTCTTCCTGAACAAAATCAGCTTTCTTTGTTCTAGTTTGCATATCGATGCTGGTTATGTTATAGTTTTATTGGAAATACTAAGACATACTCTCATGTTCAAGAGTGGGGATTTTTCCCACTCTTTCGTGTTGTTTAAAGTGGATTTCATTGTATTTACAATCTTTTTCGGCTGCTACATAGGAATAGGTGAAAAAGGAGGTATAGCATGAGCAAGATTACAGAGGTAGTCGAAGAACTAGCTGCGCCCATTATTCAGGAGCTTGGCTTGGAATTGGTAGATATTGAGTATGTGAAAGAAGGAAAAAGCTGGTTTCTTCGCGTATATATCGATAAAGACGATGGTGTGGATATTGAGGATTGCGGAATTGTTAGTGAACGGCTTAGTGAAAAGCTGGATGAAACAGACCCAATTCCTCATAATTATTTTTTGGAGGTATCCTCACCCGGTGCGGAACGTCCTTTAAAAAAGCCAAAGGATTATGAAAAAGCGATTGGAAAAAATGTCTTTATTAAAACATATGAGCCTATTGATGGTGAAAAAAGCTTCGAAGGAACGTTGCTGGAATTCGATGGCCAGACCGTGAAAATCGAAGTGAAAATCAAAACAAGAAAAAAAGTAATTGAAATTCCCTATGAAAAAGTAGCTAATGCTCGATTAGCTGTCTCTTTTTCATAAGAATGCAAAATAAAACAAGATTAGGGGGATACACCAAAATGAGCAGCGAATTATTAGATGCTCTTATTGTGCTGGAAAGAGAAAAAGGTATTTCCAGAGATGTTTTAATTGAAGCCATTGAAGCAGCCCTTATTTCAGCTTATCGCCGTAACTTTAACCAGGCCCAAAATGTGAGGATTGATTTTAATCTGGAAACTGGGTCTATAAGGGTTTTTGCACGTAAAGAAGTAGTGGAGGAAGTATTTGATCCTCGTCTGGAAATTTCTATTGAAGATGCTAGAAATATTAATCCGAACTATCAAGTTGAAGATATTGTAGAGTTGGAAGTTACTCCAAAGGACTTCGGAAGAATTGCTGCGCAAACTGCTAAACAGGTAGTTACTCAGCGTGTAAGAGAAGCCGAAAGAGGAATTATTTATTCTGAATTCATTGATCGGGAAGAGGATATCATGACTGGCATTGTCCAAAGGCTGGATTCTAAATTTATTTATGTCAGTCTTGGAAAAATTGAGGCATTGCTTCCTGTGAATGAACAGATGCCAAATGAACGATATAAACCGCATGACCGAATTAAGGTATATATTACAAAAGTGGAAAAAACAACGAAAGGGCCACAAGTCTTTGTCTCACGTACTCACCCGGGCTTATTAAAGCGATTATTTGAAATTGAAGTGCCAGAAATTTATGATGGTACAGTAGAAATCAAATCTGTCGCTCGTGAAGCAGGTGACCGTTCAAAAATTTCGGTTCATTCTGATAATCCTGAAGTGGATCCGGTTGGGGCTTGTGTCGGTCCAAAAGGGGCTAGGGTTCAAGCGGTTGTTAATGAACTTAAAGGGGAAAAAATTGATATTGTAAAATGGTCTGATGATCCAGTTGTTTTTGTTGCGAACGCCCTAAGTCCATCCAAAGTTCTGGACGTAATGGTGAATGAAGAAGAAAAAGCAACCACAGTCGTTGTACCAGATTATCAACTTTCCTTGGCAATCGGAAAGCGTGGACAAAACGCACGCCTTGCAGCAAAATTAACTGGCTGGAAAATCGATATTAAATCAGAGACGGAAGCCCGTGAATTAGGTATTTATCCACGTGAAGAGGTAATTAAACTTTTTGATGATCAGGTTGATACTGATTTCGATTTTAATGATGATGAAATCGAATAAAGGAGAGGGGAATGACTGTGAACAAAAAAAGAAAAGTTCCTATGCGTAAATGTGTAGCAACCGGTGAAATGAAGCCGAAAAAAGAACTCGTTCGCATCGTTCGCTCCAAAGAAGGCGATGTATCCATCGATCTAACCGGTAAAAAATCCGGGAGAGGTGCATACCTTTCAAAAGATAAAGGGGCTGTCCTTTTGGCTAAGAAAAAAAATATTTTATCAAACCATTTAGAGGTTCCTATTAGTGATTCAATTTATGATGAGCTCCTAGAGCTGATCGAGAAGGAGAACATAACATCCAAATGAAAGAAAATCGATGGATGTCATTACTAGGACTTGCCAATCGAGCACGTCAAATCACCTCAGGTGAGGAGTTAACCGTTAAGCAGATCCAAAGGGGAAATGCAAAGCTCGTTTTATTATCCGCAGATGCATCTCGTAATACGACAAAAAAAATTACAGATAAATGTAATTCGTATGAAGTACCATTAAAAGTGGTAGAAAATCGTTATCTTCTTGGTCAAGCAATTGGCAAAGATGCCCGCGTTGTTGTAGCTGTTTTGGATGATGGATTTGCCAAAAAATTGGTAACGTTGCTCGATTAAATTTTGCGGGGGTGAAATTATGAGTAAAATGCGTGTTTATGAGTATGCAAAAAAACATAATCTTTCAAGTAAAGAAATTATTACTAAATTAAAAGAAATGAATATTGAGGTTTCTAATCATATGGCTACGCTTGAAGCAGCAGATATTAAGAAACTAGATGCAGCTTATACGAAAAAGGAAAGCGGCCAACAACAAAAAGCTGGAAATACGTCCAATCAAAAACGGCCTAATGGACGTCAAATCCAACAAAATCATGCTAAAAAACCAGATGTTCAACCAAAAACTACACCTAAAGCTTTTGAGGATGATGACGACCATTTGGTTATTCCAAACAAAGTAAAAGTTGCAGGTGCGCCTAAAAATAAAGAGGGTAAAAAGCACGAACAAGAATACCAATCAAAAGAAAATAAAGCTTTCCAAAAGGGCAAAAATAAATCAAAAAATCAACATCAAAATCGTAACAATCAGAATAAGAAGAATAAAAATCAGCAAAATCATGGACAGCAGCAAAATGCACCGCAAAAGAAAAAGGAAAAAGAACTTCCTGCAAAAATTACATTTAGTGAGTCACTAACGGTTGCTGAATTAGCTAAGAAGCTCCACCGTGAGCCTTCTGAAATTATTAAAAAGCTATTCTTGCTCGGTGTTATGGCAACTATTAACCAAGATTTAGATAAAGATGCAATCGAATTAATTGCTAGTGAGTATGGTGTAGAAGTAGAAGAAGAAATTAAAGTAGACACAACGGATCTAGAGGTTTATTTCACAGAAGATGCACCAGAAGATCTTGAGGAACGCCCTGCCGTTGTAACGATTATGGGACACGTAGACCACGGTAAAACCACTTTACTTGATTCGATCAGGAATACAAAAGTAACCGAAGGAGAAGCTGGTGGTATTACTCAACATATTGGTGCGTATCAGGTTGTGGAGAATGGTAAGAAAATTACCTTCCTTGATACACCTGGCCACGCAGCATTTACAACCATGCGTGCTCGTGGTGCTCAAATTACAGATATTACCGTACTGGTTGTTGCAGCGGATGATGGTGTAATGCCTCAAACAGTAGAAGCTATTAATCATGCAAAAGCTGCAGAGGTGCCGATCATTGTTGCTGTGAATAAAATAGATAAACCCACAGCAAATCCTGAGCGTGTTATGCAAGAGTTGACAGAACATGGGTTAGTAGCTGAAGCGTGGGGTGGAGATACCATCTTTGTTCCTATTTCCGCAAAAAGAGGCGATGGAATCGACAACCTTTTAGAAATGATTTTACTTGTTAGTGAAGTCGAGGAATTAAAAGCAAATCCAAATCGCCGCGCTTTAGGTACAGTTATCGAAGCTAAACTTGATAAAGGACGTGGCTCTGTCGCTACTTTATTAGTACAAAATGGTACATTGAGAGTCGGTGATCCAATTGTAGTCGGAAATACATTTGGACGTGTACGTGCAATGGTTAATGATAAGGGTCGCCGTGTTAAAGAAGCAGGTCCTTCAACTCCGGTTGAAATTACCGGCTTAAACGAAGTACCACAGGCAGGAGATCGATTTGTTGTCTTCGAAGATGAAAAAACAGCCCGTCAAATCGGGGAAGCTCGTGCGCAACAAGCACTTGCTGCACAGCGCGGTGAAAAATCTCGCGTAAGCTTAGACAATTTATTTGAACAATTAAAGCAGGGAGAAATGAAGGATTTGAATGTCATCTTAAAGGCTGACGTTCAAGGTTCTGCAGAGGCATTAGCCGCTTCCTTGCAAAAAATCGATGTTGAAGGTGTCAATATTAAAATTATTCACAGTGGTACAGGTGCTATTACTGAATCTGATATTACCCTTGCTGCTGCCTCTAATGCTATTGTGATTGGATTTAATGTACGTCCAGATGCCAATGCAAAACGTGCTGCAGAAGCCGAGAAAGTAGATATTCGTCTTCACCGGATCATTTATAAAGTTATTGAAGAAATGGAAGCAGCCATGAAAGGATTGCTTGATCCTGAATATGAAGAGAAGGTTATCGGCCAAGCAGAAGTTCGTCAAACCTTTAAAGTTTCAAAGGTTGGTACGATCGCAGGCTCTTATGTAACAGATGGTAAAATAACTCGAGACAGCGGAGTTCGTGTCATTCGCGATGGCGTTGTCATCTTCGAGGGTGAAATTGACGCATTAAAACGATTCAAAGATGATGCTAAAGAAGTTTCACAAGGGTATGAGTGCGGTATTACCATTAAAAACTTCAATGATATTAAAGAAGGAGATATCATCGAAGCATATGTAATGGAAGAAGTGGAACGTAAATGATCATCGGCTCTGCCGAAGTGGAATGTATCATCTACAATGCCCATTCCTTAAAAGAGAAACGAGCTGTTTTGCAAAGAATACTTAGCCGGTTGAAGCAGAAATATAATGTCTCTGTAGCTGAGGTTGACTATCAAGATATCTGGCAACGTACAAAAATTGCCATTGTGAGTGTTACTCAGTCGAAAACTTCAACCGAACAAGAACTGCAAAAGGCTTTAAAGATGATTGACTCGTTTCCAGAAATAGAAAGAACAATCACCGAAATCGAATGGCTTTAAATAAGAGGTGAATAGGATGAGCCACAGACCGAATCGTGTTGGAGAACAAATGAAAAAGGAATTAAGTGACATTATCGGACGAAAAATAAAAGATCCGCGTATTGGATTTGTTACAGTTACGGATGTCCAAGTCACAGGTGATCTTCAACAAGCAAAAGTATTTATCTCCGTTTTAGGTGATGATGAGCAAAAGGAAAATACGTTAAAAGGACTTGCTAAAGCAAGAGGATTTATAAGGTCCGAAATAGGACATCGAATCCGTCTGCGCAAAACACCTGAGATTATCTTTGAATTCGATGAATCCATTAATTACGGAAATCGAATTGAAACACTTCTTCATCAACTTCGTTCTGAAGAAAAACCAATGGAGAAAAATGAAGAAGATTAATATGAAACTTTCATCAGCAGGGACATTGTCCACCGGCTGATGATCAGTTGAACGAATTCTGCTTTAATGGGCAGTCACCCCTTCTACCTTTTTCATTAAAGTTATAGGAGGGGAATTACTACCCGTTTATGCGTGATAAGTGGATAGACATTTGTCTATCCTTTTTTCATAAAATGATAAGATCGGAGAGATTGAATGGAAGGGATCATACCATTATATAAACCAGCAGGAATGACTTCTCATGATTGTGTTTATAAACTCCGAAAGATTTTAAAAACGAAAAAAGTAGGACATACGGGAACGCTTGATCCCGATGTAACAGGGGTGCTTCCTATTTGTATCGGGAAAGCAACAAAAATTGCTGAATATATCACTGATGCTGGAAAGGCATATGAAGGAGAAGTGACCATCGGTTTTTCTACAACAACCGAAGACGCTTCAGGTGAAGTGGTTGAACGAAAAGCAGTCGAACGAACGATTTCTCGTGAGGAAATTGAACAAGTCCTTCAATCATTGCAAGGGGAAATACAGCAGACCCCTCCTATGTATTCAGCAGTAAAAGTTGGCGGTGTACGCCTTTATGAATACGCAAGGAAAGGAATAGAAGTGGAAAGGCCAACCCGCCAAATTACCATCTATTCTATTGAACTCCTTGACGAGAGAAAAGAATTTTCAGGGGAAACCATAACATTTCGCTTTAAGGTCCAATGCAGTAAAGGGACTTATATTCGGACTTTGGCTGTCATGATTGGTGAAAGATTGGGATATCCTGCCCATATGTCATGGTTGAAAAGAACGCAATCTGCTTCCTATAGATTGGAGGATTGCCTGACCTTTGAAGAAATTGAAAATAAAATGGAAGAGGGAAGGCTAGATGAAATCTTAAAGCCTTTAGAATCGGCGCTTTCTCATTTGCCGAAAATGCGGATAAATGATAAAGTAGCAGAGAAAGTAAAAAATGGTGCATTATTAAAAGAACCTCCATATTTAAAATCAATTAACGGACCCATTATTGCTGAAACGGCAGATGGCTTGGCTTTAGCGATTTATGAGAAACATCCGAACAAGCCAGGACTTCTAAAGCCAGTAAAGGTATTAAGAAATGAATAGAGAACCTTGACAGTTATAGAATAATAGGTTGCGGTATAGAAAAGGTGAGAGTCAATTTGGAAGTAAAGAAGCTAAGTTTTCCACCAGACATAAATAAGGAAGTATTACCTCCATTAGCGATGGCACTAGGATATTTTGATGGCGTCCATCGTGGACATCAGCAGGTGATTCTTAAGGCAAAAAATCAGGCAAAAATTGCAGGCCTACATAGTGCGGTTATGACATTTGATCCTCATCCTTCTGTCGTATTATCTAAAACAGAAAAACATGTTCGATATATTACCCCACTAAATGAAAAAATTAAATTAATTGAGAAATTGGGGATTGACTACTTATTTATCGTTGAATTTTCAGCTGAATTTGCTAACCTTCTTCCTCAGGAATTTGTTGATCAATATATTATTGGGCTTAATGTAAAACATGTAATTGCCGGGTTTGATTTTACTTATGGCAGAATGGGTAAGGGAACAATGGAAACATTGCCTTTCCACTCAAGGGAACAATTTACCTTTACTGTCGTTCCAAAATATTGCGAAGGAAATGAAAAGGTTAGTTCCACGAGAATTCGAAACCTCTTAAAAGAAGGAAAAGTGGACCAGCTTCCTTCATTACTAGGGAGATTTTATACAACGAGAGGAAAGGTAGTTCACGGAGATAAACGCGGGAGGACAATAGGATTTCCGACTGCTAATATTAACATTGAAAATGATTATATCATTCCACCTACTGGTGTATATGCAGTGAGAATGATGGTTAATAATGAATGGTATACAGGTGTTTGTAATATTGGATACAAGCCAACCTTTAATAAGGAAGCTTTCATGCAATCTGTTGAGGTGCATTTGTTTGATTTTGATCAAGATATTTATGGAAAAGAGGTATTGGTTGAATGGCACCTTTACCTGCGACAAGAGCAGAAATTTTCTGGGATTGAAGAACTAGTCACCCAGATTGAGAAAGATAAGCAAAAAGCACTTCAATATTTTGCCGAAGTTCGACAAACATCCTAGAAGTCTTTGATCCAAAAAGAATTTCCTGTAATATTTTGATGGTTATAGCTTGCATTTTGCAGAGAAACATTGTATTCTTAAATACGTATTAAATGAACCATTGCTTGGCAAGTCGATTCACCGACGCTTGCTCAGTAATAGGGGATTGAATTATTAGGAGGTGAATATGGATGGCAATCACACAAGAACGCAAAAATCAAATCATTAATGAGTTCAAAACTCATGAGAACGACACAGGCTCACCAGAAGTTCAAATCGCTGTCCTTACAGAACAAATTAACAATTTGAACGAGCACTTAAGAACTCACAAAAAAGATCACCATTCACGCCGCGGTCTTTTAAAAATGGTTGGTAAACGTCGTAATCTTTTGACATACCTTCGTAACAAAGATGTTCAACGTTACCGCGAGCTAATTAATAAGCTTGGTCTACGTCGTTAGTATTACAGAAGCGGGAATTTTCCCGCTTTTTTGTTAGCTTTTTTAAGAAGAATGAATCATTCGCTTTAATACATATTTTTATCTCACAGCTTTTGGAGCATACTATTATTAATTTTAATAACAAATTAAGCTTATTAGGCTTTTATCATAATGTATTTTCTTTTTAGAAAGATGATCTTTGCGAAGTAACTCGCATCATCCTCCTAAGTGATTTAGATAGAGAGGGGCAAAAAATATGGAACAACAGAAATATGAGTATTCCATAGATTGGGCTGGCCGGAAGTTAACTGTTGAAATTGGGCAATTAGCAAAACAGGCTAACGGTGCTGTCTTGGTACGCTATGGTGATACTGCCGTATTAAGTACGGCTACAGCTTCAAAGGAACCAAAAAATTTAGATTTTTTCCCATTAACTGTGAATTATGAGGAACGTTTATATGCAGTTGGGAAAATACCTGGTGGTTTCATTAAACGGGAAGGGCGACCTAGTGAGAAGGCGATTTTGGCTAGCCGTTTGATTGACCGTCCAATTCGTCCATTATTTGCTGAAGGATTTCGAAATGAAGTTCAGATCGTTAGCATCGTGATGAGTGTGGATCAGGATTGTTCAACGGAAATGGCGGCTATGTTTGGATCTTCCTTAGCACTTTGTGTATCGGATATTCCGTTTGAAGGACCAATTGCAGGGGTCGTAGTTGGCCGGGTAGACAATGAATTTGTCATTAATCCAACGGTAGAACAGTTAGAGAAAAGTGATATTCACTTAACGGTTGCTGGTACAAAAGATGCAATCAATATGGTTGAAGCAGGCGCTGATGAAGTTCCTGAAGAGGTTATGCTTGAAGCAATTATGTTCGGTCATGAAGAAATCAAGCGTTTAATAGAATTTCAGGAAAAAATTGTCGCAGAAATCGGCAAAGAAAAAATGGAAGTGACCTTATATGAAATCGATAAGGAGCTTGAAGAAGAAGTAAAGGGAGCCTGTGAAGCGGATCTAATAAAAGCGATCCAAGTTCAAGAGAAACATGCTCGCGAAGATGCTATTAATGAAGTGAAAAATCGAGTGTTGGCTCAATACGAAGAACAAGAAGCTGATGAGGAAGTACTAAAACAAGTTAAACAGATTTTGGATAAAATTGTTAAAGCGGAAGTTCGTCGCTTAATCACCGTAGAGAAAATACGTCCTGATGGCCGCAAGATTGATGAGATTCGTCCATTGTCTTCACAGGTAGGTATTCTGCCTCGTACCCATGGATCAGGTTTATTTACCCGTGGTCAAACACAGGCATTAAGCATTTGTACTCTAGGTGCCATGGGAGATGTTCAAATTCTTGATGGCCTTGGAATTGAAGAAGAAAAACGCTTTATGCACCATTATAATTTTCCTTCCTTTAGTGTAGGAGAAACGGGCCCGATCCGCGGACCAGGCCGTCGTGAAATTGGTCATGGAGCACTTGGTGAGCGCGCATTAGAACCAGTTATTCCATCTGAAAAGGAATTTCCATACACGATCCGTCTTGTATCTGAAGTTCTGGAATCGAATGGTTCCACTTCACAAGCGAGTATTTGTGCAAGTACACTAGCCATGATGGATGCAGGTGTACCAATTAAAGCTCCAGTTGCAGGTATCGCAATGGGTCTTGTCAAATCTGGTGAGCACTATACCGTTTTAACGGACATTCAAGGTATGGAAGACCATCTTGGTGACATGGACTTTAAAGTTGCCGGAACCGCGAAAGGTGTTACGGCTCTTCAAATGGATATTAAAATTGATGGTCTATCTCGTGAAATTTTAGAAGAGGCTTTACAGCAAGCGAAAGTAGGAAGAATGCAGATTTTGGAATCCATGACTGCGACTATTTCTGAGCCTAGAGCAGAGCTTTCCAAGTTTGCTCCAAAAATCTTAACCATGACGATTAATCCAGAAAAAATACGTGATGTCATTGGACCTAGTGGAAAACAAATTAATAAGATCATCGAAGAAACAGGCGTTAAGATTGATATTGAGCAAGATGGAACGATCTTTATTGCTTCTAGTGATCCAGCAATGAACGAAAAAGCGAAGAAAATCATCGAAGATATTGTTCGAGAAGTGGTTGTTGGACAAATCTATCTTGGGAAAGTTAAGCGCATTGAGAAATTTGGTGCCTTTGTAGAAATTTTTGCAGGAAAAGATGGGCTTGTACACATTTCTGAGCTTGCTGAAGAGCGGGTAGGAAAAGTGGAGGATGTAGTTCAGATCGGTGACGAGATTTTAGTCAAAGTAACCGAAATTGACAAACAAGGCCGTGTAAATCTTTCCCGTAAAGCCGTTCTAAAAGAACAGAAAGAAAAGGCTGGAGAGAAACAATAATTTTGAGAACATCGTTTAAAATAATAGTCAGGGGCCATCATGTCCCTGACTATTTCATTATGAGCATCGTTCTACCTCGTCCATTCTATACATAATTTGTATAGAAGAGGGGGAAAGGTAGAATGAAGAGGGTAAGTATTATTATAATAATCTGTATTATGGCATGGTTATTTGTAAGCAATCCATTGGTAAACAAATATGTTTCCACACTGAAGTTCACCGCACTGCCTGCTATTAATGAGTCAGATAAACTTTATCAGATGATTGAAAAAAAGGCAGATACATATGAAATTAAGCCTATAGATGCAAAAATTGATCCAGTTTGGAAGGCCATCCCTGGTTATAACGGCTTAAAGGTTGATATAGAAGCCTCTTATAAAAATATGAAGAAAAAAGGCGATTTTGATGAAAAGAAATTAGTCTTTACCCAATGGAAGCCTAATGTCCATTTGGAGGACCTGCCTCCTGCTCCGATTTATAGGGGAAATCAGGAAAAACCAATGGTCTCTTTTATTATTAATGTTGCTTGGGGGAATGAATATCTGACAGATATGCTAGCAACGTTAAAGAAGCATCATGTTTCGGCTAGTTTTTTTCTTGAAGGAAATTGGGTGAAGAAGAACCCGGATCTAGCTAAAATGATTGTTGATGCTGGACATGAAGTGGGCAACCATTCCTATTCCCATCCGGATATGGCGAAATTGACAGCTGCCCAGGCAAGACAACAAATGATTAAAACTAACGAAATTATCGAGGCAGTTACCGAGAAAAAAGTAAAATGGTTTGCACCGCCTAGTGGTAGTTATCGAGAAGAAACAGTTAAAGTGGCACATGAATTAAACATGAAGACCGTCATGTGGACAGTTGATACAGTAGATTGGAAAAAACCATCCCCAGATGTTCTTATAAACCGTGTAATCTCAAAAATTGATAAAGGTTCCATGGTACTCATGCATCCTACCGATGCCACGGCAAAATCTTTAGATCGATTAATCACATCCATTAAACAAAAGAATTTATCGATTGGTACGGTTTCAGAATTAATGAACGAAGAAAGAATCATGAAATAAGATGGAAGTAACATCTCACATTTGGAGAAAATCGTTATAGTAGGTATAATTAACTAATGGATAGTAGCATCTGCTGTTTATAGACAGGAGGAAATCGATGATAAACAAATACACATGCCAAAATGGAGTAAGAATCGTATTAGAACAAATTCCTACCGTACGATCAGTGGCGATCGGTATCTGGATAGGAACAGGTTCAAGGAATGAAAATCAACAAACGAACGGAATTTCCCATTTCCTTGAACACATGTTCTTTAAAGGTACCAAAACTAGAACTGCAAAGGAAATCGCAGAATCCTTTGATAGTATTGGTGGCCAAGTAAATGCTTTTACCTCAAAGGAATATACTTGCTATTATGCCAAGGTCCTTGACACTCATTCCAAAATGGCTTTGGATGTATTAGCAGATATGTTCTTTAATTCAACCTTTGTAGAAGAGGAATTAATAAAAGAAAGAAATGTTGTCCTAGAAGAAATAAAAATGTACGAGGATACACCGGATGATATTGTCCATGATTTGCTAGGAAGAGCTGTGTACGAAGATCATCCTCTCGGTTATCCTATCCTAGGTACGGAAGAAACATTAAACACTTTTACGGGTGAATCCTTAAAGAACTATATTCATGAAAGATATACACCTGAAAATGTGGTTGTTTCTATTGCTGGAAATGTACCTGAAAGTTTTATTAAAGAGGTAGAGAATTATTTCGGTTACTATCAAGGAGGAAGTAAGGAAGCCAAGGAAAGTACCCCTGTTTTTCATTCGAATCGGATTTCCCGCAAGAAAGAAACAGAGCAGGCGCATCTTTGCATTGGATTCGAAGGTTTAAAAGTTGGCCATGAAGATATATACAGTCTTATTACATTAAATAATATTTTAGGCGGCAGCATGAGTTCGAGGTTATTTCAAGAGGTTCGTGAACAAAGGGGCTTGGCCTATTCAGTATTCTCCTATCACTCTGCTTATTTAGATAGCGGTATGGTAACAATATATGGTGGAACGGGTGCCAAACAGCTGGATATTTTGTTTGATACGATTCAAGAAACACTAGAAAAACTAAAACAAACGGGAATTACTGAAAAAGAATTAACCAATAGTAAAGAGCAGCTAAAAGGTAGCTTAATGTTAAGCCTTGAAAGCACGAACAGCCGTATGAGCCGCAATGGGAAAAACGAATTATTATTAAAGCGCCACCGATCACTTGATGAAATTATTGAACAAATTGACTCGGTAACAAAAGAAAGCGTGGATGAAATGGCGAGAAAAGTCTTTACAGACAAATTTTCTGTCTCCTTAATCAGCCCGGATGGTGAGTTACCGAAAAAATTAACATAAAAAAGAGGATGTCCTAAAAGGGTAGTGACCCCTTAAAGTTAGAGTTTTTCATTATGCAATTAATTGGCTGGTATGAATTCGATATTCAACTGGACTCATACCAGCCAGTTTTTGTTTTATTCGCACATTGTTATAATAATCGATATATTTTTCGATTTTCTTTTTCAATTCTTC
>NZ_JAAFZF010000039.1:0-32316 GCF_010614825.1 Neobacillus sedimentimangrovi | reverse complement strand
CGAATTGAAGGCACAAACCATAAGATCAAGAACATCAAAAGACGTGCTTATGGTTTCAGAAATCTGGAAAGATTTCGGCTACGTGTATTTTTGGAATGTACAGGAAAATATTATAAAAATCAGGCTGCTTGACCTTGTCCTTCATCAGCTTTCATCAGTGTAGTTGGTAGAATGGAAGCCGTCAAGGAAAGCACTTGACAGCTTCCATTCTACCAACTTGATGGTCTGTAAGCTGACGAAGGAGCTATTCTAGATTGAGCACCAATCTCGCTAACTTATTTCTGGAATTGAGTGAAAACCACAGAATTTGGTGAAGAGACTAAATTTTTTTCTAAGTTTTTAATAGTTTTTTCTAATTCTACTAAAGTTACATCGATTAATTCATCTTTTTTAAGTTCATGATTCACCTTTATAGGAGGGCCAAAAATAATCGTGGCTTTCTTCCCTTTAAGTATTTCGGAAAAATTAGACGGACCAGAATATGCAGCTGGCACGAGAGGTACTTTGCTTCTCAATGAAATAGTAACTGCCCCTTTTTTTAAAGGAATTTCTTCATTTGTTCTTGTTCCACTCGGAAAAATACCAACACATTTACCCTCTTTTAATAGATTAAGAGGAATTTTCAATGCACTTGGCCCAGGATTATCTCTATTTACAGGGAAAGCATTGATTGATCTTAAAAATTTATCAGTAAACTTCGAATTGAATAATTCTTTTTTCGCCATAAAATGCACTTGGGTAGGATATACTGCTAAAGCCAACATAATCACATCAACCCAACCCTTGTGAGTACAAGTAAGTACGTATTTGTTATTCGAGGGAAGATGGTGCTTACCTTCAATTTTCAATAGTCTAAATAATTTTACTACCCCATAAAGAACTGTGCTTAATAAATGATACATATTTTCCTCCGAAATGAAACTAGGATTGAATAAACATTGTTTGTCCATTTGAAATTTATGTTAATTATACCATATAAAAACATATCACAATTCCTATAGGTAGTTAAAGAAAATGGAATAACCCAATGAATTAAATTGAAAAATGTACTTATTATTTAAACCTTTTAACATTGGATCACTTTATTTGAAAAAATTCCCCTTATGTTTCCATGATAAATTGGAACTTTCCTTTTCCATTGCAAGTTCATTAATTATTTCTTTCGATCATTTCACATAATAAAATCCTCCTATGCAAAAATTAATAATGCTAATTCTTGCAAAGGAGGATGGAGTTCAAACTTATTTACAAAAATTTCTGCACTGACTCAGACTAATTTTGGGGAACAGATCATTTTTTCATTCTTCCAAGCGCATTCTAAATAGTAGAAATTCTTATATGGAATTGTAGAAAACATTTTATTCCTTTATCCATTTCCTCTAATACTCTAAAAGTTTTGAAAAAATTCAATATAGAATTGTAAAAGTTATCAATAAGAATAAATCCTTACGATCTAATGTCTGTAATGCAAGAAATATTCCAAACATTTTTCAATTCTTTAAAACATCCTTTTTTACTCAAAACTGATAGTTTATGCTAAACGGAAAATAATTCCATGTCCACCTTTAGGATATTCCCATTTAATGTTTTGATAAGGACAGCCAATCCTGCAGCTACCGCACTCGTGACAACCTTCATAACCTACTTGCATTCTTATACCTTCCCATTTATAAACCTCTGCTGGACAAAATATCGTACAAATTTTATCCGGGCATTTGGTCATGCAAATGTCATGGTCAAGAACCGTTAAATGAGACTTCGTATCACACTTAAAGCGGATGAGATATTGTTTTTCCTCAATATTCTTTGTTGACATTATTTCACCGCCTTCCATGCACGATATATATCTTGTAGCACACGAAATGTTCCTTTTTCAGCTGTCATGCTCCTCATTATTTGCTTTTGTTTTTCTCGTTTGGGTGTTCCATCGACTGTGAAGAATTTGCTCGCTGCCCGATTCAGCATTGGAATATAATCCTTGAAGTATTGCGGATATTTTTCAAAGGTATGGGTTGCATCTTTGTACTTCTCCAAATCTTTTATTATAAAACTGTTATATAAGGCCTCACGGTAATGATTTAAACTTGATTCACTAAAGTCACCTCGTTTATTTGCCTCGACAATTGCCTCGGCAGCTAGTAATCCCGAATGCATCGCTAAGTTCGATCCTTCACGATGGATCGCATTAACTAATTGGGCCGCATCTCCAACAACAACAACTCCATTTCCAACAACCTTTGGAACAGAGTGATAGCCTCCTTCTGGAATTAGATGGGCAAGATATTCCGCAGATTCCCCACCCTCTAAGAATGGTTTTACCATCGGGTGATTTTTCAAATAATCTAGAAGCTCATAAGGCTTTATTTTCGCTTTAATCATGCTTGAAAGCGTGGTTCCTACCCCAATATTTAAACTTTCTTTATTTGTATAAAGAAATGCGGTGCCAAGGTTACCCTTTGTTGAATCACCAAAAATCTCGATCGTACAACCTTGGTTATCCTCCAAATTGAAACGATCATTAATTTTGTCTTTAGGTAAGTTAATTACCTCCATAACTGTTAATGCAACCTCGTCCGGGCGAAACTCCTTATGAAAGCCAAGCTGCTTGGATAAGAGTGAGTTAACTCCATCTGCCAGCACAACGACATCGGCATATACTTCACCATCCGGTCGGTCCGTACGGACACCTACCACTTTTCCATTTTCGACGATACATTCGGTTACAACCGTTTCATTAATCAGAAGTGCCCCTGCCTCAACCGCTTTGCTGGCAAACCATTGATCAAACTTGGCACGAAGTACGGTAAAGTTATTGTAGGGCTCCACAGCCCACTCCAAGCCTTTATAGCCAAATGTAACGACTGATTCCTTATCCATCATCCAGAAACGTTGCTCCACTACAGGTCTTTCAAGCGGGGCTTCTTTCCAAAACTCAGGAATTAGCTCCTCCAATTGCTGACGGTATAAAACTCCGCCCATTACATTTTTCGCTCCAGGATACTCTCCTCTTTCAATAAGCAATACCTTTAAGCCATTTTTAGCACAAGTGAAAGCACAAGCAGTACCTGCTGGACCAGCACCAACTACTATCACATCAAATTTTTCAGACATAGCTTATTTCACCGCCTTTTTCGCTTTAAGCTTTGTTAATTGCTCAATTTGTTTCCTACAATTCCATAAGTAATAACACCATATATTTGGTGCATTTCTTATTAATAAGTAATGAGAAATTACATGCTAGATCTCATTCCGTCCTAAACCGCATGAGTTTAATAAAGATTTATCATGACAGAGGCACTCCTTATAGTTGAGTGTGTAAGGAAATGGATTGTTTAATATAGTATCTGGATTGGGCACTTGTTTGAAATATATAACAAGTGATATTCGGCTTCCCTCCTTAAAAAAGACTATTATCGTTAAAAGCGCTCGCCTTTGATGGTGATTTAAATCTCCTTTTATTTACGATATATGAGTCGAGATATAAGCATATTACCCATTTGAAATAGTTTTCTTTTTTCTTTATTAATTTCATCTGTAAAAAGTAAGATAAAAGATAAAATTCATCCTATACATTTCTATTAATTTTTATTTTTGGGGAATCGAGCGAAGTGATTTCCATGCATGAATGGTGAGATTTGGAGAGACCAACGAAAAAATATATTATTTGAACTTGAATGATTTAATGAAGATAAATTGAAGTGGATAACAAATAGGGTGGGAAGGCCTTCTAGGTTGTAAAAATTTGCAGTATAACAATAGGAAGGCCTATTGTACATTCTATAAAGAAATAAATATTACAATTTATACTAATTTATACTAATACTTTTGGCCAAACCATGATCATTTGTTTAAAAGCAAACTTCACTTCTTCATTTGATCGATCTGATTGCTCCATCACCCTATGATACTCATTTATTAATTCATCCAGCTCTTGACTGTATTTAATAGTCTTTTCATTCGTAAATCCACATTTATAAGCGCTTTTAATCATGAGTTCTCTTTTTGCCTTAATTTCTTCAATCATTTTCGTATAACTAGGGCTGCAATTGCTACAATTACTATTCTCGTACAATTTATTATCCTCCTGCTCTTACACTCTTACTTAATTCGATAAAAAAATAGACTACTTGAAAGATTATGACAAGAAACACAACAAATGTAAATACATTCGCAAAAGTAGACAAAACAATCTAAAACTTTCTATTTTCGACAAGAATATGATTCTTTCTCTTCATTTTTCGACATGAATCCACATGTTTTTTCAGTGGCTCTCTTATCTAATTATTATCAACAATTCCACTTTTTTAACGAAAATCTATCCGTCCTTTTAAAATTCTAATAACACGCATAGGTTTTCTAATTTTTCCGAAATATTTTTAGGTCAAAAGTCCTTATTAATTCATTGAGTAGCAAAGGAACTAACCTCTGACCTCTTACATCACTTATATGTACTGTTCTATCTATAACAGTTGGATACCTTAAATTCATAAATCTGCTTCTAAAGACTCATCCATCGGTACCTAGCCTAATTAAAGTTCGTATATCTTAGTTCGTGGATTTACCGCCCACTATCTTCAGATTTTGTTCAACATAGCCCCTTCCATAAAGCTAAACATTACTACTAACTTAATGGCCCGGGCTTTGCATTATCGACTCCCCCATTTCGTGCGTAAAAAAACTGGCCTACAATACAGCAGCCAGTTCATTTAATATTATACATTTTGTTCTTCTTTTTCGTAAATCGGCACCCAACCCTCTGTTGTAACGAAAATTCTAATTGCAACCACTTTACGATCATCTTCTAAGGTAAAATAGTGTCGAGTATTTTCAGGAACAGAAATTAAATCTCCTGGATTTAAATGTACTTCAAAGAACTTACCATCTTTACCTTGGATGACAAATACTCCATGCCCACTAACGATAAAACGAACTTCATCATCGGTATGATGATGTTCTCGCTTAAAGTTTTGTAGCAAGGTTTCTAAATTTGGTGTATTTTCTGAAAGAGAAATAACATCCTGTGCTCTATAACCTCTTCTTGCAGAGATATCAGCAATTTCATTTGCAAAAGTTTGTAAAATTTGTTCCTTTTCCTCATCAGTTAAAAGGTATTTTTCGACAAGAGATTCAGGAAGCTTACTGATGTCCCATTTTTCATAAATAACCTCCTGTGATGCCAGGAAGCTTTCTACCTCTTCCTGATTGTAAATTTTTTCTTCGTTGTCTTGAAATGTAATATATGCCACGTTTTTTCATCCTCTCTCACAAATTATTGTATATTTGCACGCCTAAGCGCTGTTCCTTTATTTCTTTTAAACTACTTTAAATAATTGATATGGTTTGTATTCTAGTAATCGTAATTGGTATCGGAATAAAAATTCGGACGCTTCAAGGATTTTTTTAGCTTCAAAGGCATTACGGCCCCACACAGTAATTCCGTGGTTCCGAATCAGAACGGCCCCAGTATCTTCTTTCACATGTTCAGAAAATGCACGAGCTAAAGTAGGAATGTGTGCGAAATTATGAATAATCGGAATTTTGAGTATATCATCCTCTTCCCACTTGTTAAATGCTTTTATTAATTCTTGACCTTTAAACGTAATTTCCCCACGGTCACCGTAAATTTCTGAGATCACATTATTATCAATTGTGTGAACATGGAGACTGCAACCTGCATTTGTTTTTTGATAGATCTCCAAATGGAGTAGCGTTTCAGCAGAAGGTTTCAAATGAGTTTCTTCCACAGGATGGCCAAATTCATCGACAAGGAGAAAATCTTCATTAGTCCTCTTGCGTTTATCCTTCCCACTTGCAGTCACCAAAAATTGAAGCGGCTGATGACTTACCTTTATTGCTAAATTTCCACTTGTTCCCATAAACCAATCTCGCTCAGACAATTCATCTTTTACATCAGCTAATTCACGCCATCTTTCCTCTAACATGATAATTCTCCCACCTCAATTCTCTTTTTTATCTCATCAATGCATTCAAAGAATGTATCGAAACCATAATGGTTAATTCCCCATTCAAAACACTTTTCTTGTAGTAAATCCCTTGCTAAGACCAAGTCAGCCATTTTTGCTGCCTCAAGATCGGTAACAGAATCGCCAATGACAATTTTATAAATGTCTTCATTTTGATTAAGTTTACGGATAATGCTAGGCTTACAGCAGCCACAGTTATTATCACAATACTTATCACATGTGTACGGCCAAAGGATGTTGATTCGATCTCCGGAAAAATCAGCTTCATTACAAAATACTCCGGAAAAAGGACCATAGTCCTTCAAAATGGGATTAACGAAAAAGTCAATACCACCGCTGACGATGTAAAACGGGATGTTTTCCTCACGGGCAAATTGAACTAATTCTTTAAAACCTGGACGAATCTTTGCATTTTCAATGGCGAAAGTCGTGATCTCCTCCTTCATACTACTTGGTAGGAGTGAAAAAAGCTTACCAACACCTTCACATATGGAAATTTGCTGCGAGAGTATTTGGTCTTTTATTTCGACCCACTCAGGCGGAGCAAATTTTTTCATTATCGCAATTATATTATCACTTTCGGTAATCGTTCCATCAAAATCACAATAAATCACTGGCTTTGTCATGATATAGCCACCTCAACATTTCCCCATAGTTGCAAAGCTTTTTTTAATTCCGGATAGTATTCGGCCCCTTCAGCAAGCAGTTTTCCCTGAAGTATGGTATCAATAGCCTGCCTAAATGCCAGACCTCCTCCTCGAGCCCCATCCGGATGGCCATGAACTCCTCCGCCTGCATTAATAACAGAATCAATTCCAAAATCCTTGATTAATAGTGGAACTAATCCTGGATGTATACCTGCCGATGGAACAGGAAATGACGTTTTAAGTGTATCTTGCTTTGTTAATTCACTGGCAATAGCAATGGCAGAGTCTTTTTCCAGTGCCACTGTTCCATAAGGCGATGGGAACAATGAAAAATCTGCTCCTGCATAGCGTAAAAGTTTACCTAATAAAAGAGAATGGGAGATACCATAAATAGGAGAAGAAGTGAACGCTCCGCTAAAAGACGGGTGTGCCATAATTGGCAAAGCAATTTCCTCATCTTCTCTCAACTCTTGAAGGACATCGAGACCATAAGTGAAAACATTGAAAAGGAGCACATCCGCACCAATTTCAGCTGCTTTTCTCGCTTTATCTCTAAGTTGATACGTTCTTCCAGTCAAATTAACGGCATAAAGAGTACGATGTCCCGTTTCTTCATAGACTTCCTGAAGGGCCCTTTTCCCATTAAAGATACGTTTTTCAAAAGGTGTCAATTCATTTTCAAACAAAATTTCATCGTCCTTTACCAGATCAATCCCACCTAGGGCCTGCTCTTTTAGCTGTTCAGTCAAAAAATGAATATCCTTACCAAGCACACCTTTAAAAATACTCATTACCAATGGTCTATCAAACACATTTAATTTCTTACGAATCCCTTCAATTCCAAACCTTGGACCTGGAAATTGACTTTTTAAAAGATCATCGAATTGTAAATCTATTAATTTTATTTTTCCATCTAGGGAAAGTTTCCCAAAAACCGTTGTTAAGATTGCAGGTAGGTCACTAGAAAAATTGATTGTCGGGTAGGCAATTCGGATTAATGTTTGATTATCCTGTTCCGAAGGTAAACCCTCAATCGATACCACTCGACCTTTGTGCTTACGCAATTGGTTTTGTTCAAGTTCAGGAAGTTTCGTCCAAGAACCGACTGTCAGTCCTAAGGCAATATCTTCCGCTTTCTTGTCTGGATTTTTTTCATCATGTAGTAGATAAGTAGCAATTAATTCAGACATTATGACACTTCCTTTTCATTTTCTGCAATAAAAAAACCTCTTCGAAAAGAAGAGGTTAGCAGACATTACTAACATCTTCTCATCTTTCAGCTTCCCGCTGCAAGAATTAGCACCGTGCCTTACAATGGGTAAGGTCGGTTGCCGGGCTTCATTGGGCTAGTCCCTCCGCCTGCTCTTGATAAGAAAATGATTATTTTTCCGTATTTATTGTTTTCAAGTGAATTAACTTATTTTGGATTATCCCAAGAAAACAAAATATTGTCAACCTATTTTTTAAAAATTTCTAAACTGCTTATTCTTCTGACAGCCTCTTTCAAGCGTTCTTCAGAAGATAATAAGCCAACTCGGACATAGCCTTCTCCATAAGTACCAAATCCAATTCCGGGCGCTACTATGATATGGGCTTTTTCCAAAAGAAAATTTGCAAACTCCTCGGAAGTAAAGCCCTGCGGTACTTTTAACCAAGCAAAAAATGAACCTTTAGGAGCGGTAACATTCCAACCAATGGACCGGAGGCCTTCAATGAGGACATTCCTCCTCCGTTCATACATTTGATTCAATTCCCTCACACAATCTTGAGGTCCTGTCAGCGCCATTGCTGCTGCCTCTTGAACAGCACCAAACAAACTGACATAAAGGTGGTCCTGTAACAGTTCCAGTGAAGAAATAACACTTTCATTACCTACTGCAAAAGCAACACGCCATCCAGCCATATTATATGTTTTAGATAAGGTGTAAATTTCAATGCCCACTTCTTTTGCCCCTTTTGTTTGGAGGAAGCTTGTCGGTTTTACACCATCAAATCCAATTGCTCCATAGGCAAAGTCATGGACAATGCATATATCATATTTTTCTGCCAGTTCAACGGTTTCCGCGAAAAAATCGGGTGTAGCAATTACCCCTGTTGGATTATTTGGATAATTGAGGAACATTAGTTTTGCCTTTTCCAATACATCATCAGCAATTTCATCGTATTTTGGCAAAAATTGATTTTCTTCTTTTAACGGCATGGTAACCATTTCTGCTTTTGCCATGGCCACTCCTGACCAATAATCAGGATAACCGGGATCTGGAACTAGTACATTATCTCCAGGATTTAATAAACATTGGGGAAGTTCAACTAATCCAGCCTTACCTCCGAATAATATGGCAACTTCTTTTTCAGGATGAATCTTAACTCCATATTCCCTTTGATAAAAATCGGCAACAGCTTGCTTTAAATATCCAAACCCTTGAAATGGGGAATATTTATGATTTATGGGATTAGTTGCTGCCTCCTGAAGTTTGGAAACAATATGGTCTGGTGTTGGTTGATCAGGATTTCCCTGTCCCAGATTAATTACATCAAAGCCTTTTTCTATATATTGACCTGCTTTTTTAACAAGGGATGCAAAAAATTGTTTCGGAAGGCGATTTAATAAATCTGATCGTGGAAACTGTTTCAATTTCTCTCACCTACTTTACCTTGATTCAATTTTCACTAGAATACTAGCTAACAATATTAAAACTTTTATTAGGAATTGTAAAGGGAAAATAAATAATTTTCGAAAATGATTGACATCTACACAATTGAACTGATATATTTTTTAAGAATCGATAAAATTTTATAAAATAACTACTCTTATCAAGAGCTGGCTGAGGGATTTGGCCCATTGAAGCCCAGCAACCGACCGTAATACCATTGTGAAATGGGGCGCTTTTCTTCCGCGCCAGGATATCCTGTAAGGCACGGTGCTAATTCCAACAGAAAGTTAATCTTTCTGAAAGATAAGAGGTACGACAGACAAATATCGTCTTCGCAGCCTCTTTCAATCAGAAAGAGGCTTTTTATTTGGTTTGTAATTGAGTTCGCATGGAATTTTCCTCAAACTAAGGAGGTAATATTGATGACCGTTTTAAATCCATTAATCTATCAACCATTAAACGAAAAAACTGCAATTAAAAAGGCTTTAGATTTAAAGCTATTTCCTGAAGATGCTGATTTAACCTGCAAGGAAATTGGTGACGGAAACCTCAATCTAGTTTTTCATATTGTCGATCAAAAACATAACCAAAGTATCATCATTAAACAAGCCCTGCCATACGCAAAGGTTGTAGGTGAAAGTTGGCCACTAACCCTTCATCGGGCAAAAATTGAAGCTGATGCCTTAAAAACTTTTGGACAAATTGCTCCGGATTATGTTCCAAAGGTATATTACACAGATGATCAATTAGCCATTACTGTAATGGAAGACCTTTCTCACTTATCAATTGCCCGTAAAGGATTTATCCAAGGTGAGACTTTTCCGCTTATCTCTTTACACCTTGGTGAATATTTAGCCAAAACTTTATTTTTTACATCCGATTACGGTCTTGGTTCTGGGGCTAAAAAGGAACAAGTTCAAAAATTTATTAATCCCGAGCTTTGTAAAATTACCGAAGACCTAATTTTTACGGATCCTTACTTTGATGCGGAAACAAATGAATTTGAGGAAGGTTTGCGGCCTGCAGTAGAAGAACTATGGAAGGATGAGGAGTTAAAGTTTCATGTTAACGTGTTGAAAAAAATCTTTTTAACTGACGCAGAAGTTCTCCTTCACGGTGATTTGCATACAGGAAGCATGTTTGCTGATAATCAACAAACAAAAATAATTGATCCTGAATTCGCCTTCTATGGACCAGCTGGTTTCGATATTGGCCAGGTTTTTGCCAACCTGTTGTTCCAAGTCATTGTGAATGAAAAACACCGTGATGTATTTATCCAACATGTGGAAACGGTTTGGAATGTGTTCCAAGTTCAATTCTCACAGCTGTGGGAAAAGGAAAATAAAGAGCCGTTAGCAAACACAACATCCTTTTTACATTATCATCTAGCCAAATATTTCGAGGATGCCCTTGGTTATACAGGCTGCGAATTAATCCGCAGAACAATCGGCCTAGCACATGTAGCAGATTTGGATAGTATTCAAGATGAACAAACTAGACTGGCTGCAAAACAAAAAACGCTTGAACTAGGAAAGAATCTTATAAAAAAACGAAAAGAGATTAGAGACCTTTCTGAATTTATCCGTACAGTTAAAGAAATAGTTTAGAGTAAAGAAAAAGGGGCTGTCCGGAAAGTGGTATTTCAGCCGAAATCTTTATAATAGCAAAACCCAAGAATGCTGTTAAATCAACATTCTTGGGTTTTTAATTTGGGTTCATTTTTCTCTTAAATGGACTTAGACAGCCCCTTTATAATCTTATAATAATGGATTTTCATGCATGGCTTTGAGGCGTTGCCATCTTTTTTCTACCTCAGCCTCAAATTCTTCCAAGATCGGTTTGTTTTCCTCTTTTAACAAGTGTTTCGTTTTTCCCATATACTTAAACCATTCTGTAACCGATACACGCTTATTCTTTTCTTCCGGATTATAAGTGATCGTTGTTACACCTTGTTCAACTTCATATAGTGGGAAGAAGCAGGAATTTACAGCCGCTTCTAGTATTTTAGTTCCATATCGGTCTTCAGATTTCCAATTTAATGGACATGTAATTAATAGTTTTCCGTACACAGGACCGACATTTTGAGCATACCATTGAGCCTTTGCGCCTTTTTTCACTAAATCCTGCGGAAATGCTTCAGATCCTGTAAAGACATAAGGAATATTGGTCGCTGCCATAATTTGTACGGTATCCTTATGGTGGAATGTCTTTCCTTTTTGAACTTTTCCAACACCAGATGTACTTGTCATATGTCCAATTGGGGTGGAATAGGACATTTGTGAACCAGTATTCATGTACCCCTCGTTATCATATTCGAGCATGATTAGTTTATGACCGCGAAGGGCTGTTCCGATGGCAGACCCCATTCCAATATCCATGCCACCATCACCGGTAATCATGACAAATGTTGCATCATCAGAAACCTGAATTTCTCCACGCCGCTTTAATTCCATAAACGCTTCAACTGTACCAGATAAAGTAGCTGCCCCATTCTGGAATAAATTATGAATCATCGTTTGCTTATGGGAGCTGTATGGATAGGCCGTAGTTGTTACATATGCACACCCCGTTTGGAACAGAGTGACAATATCCCCCTCAATCCCTTTAAAGAATAATTCAAGACCACCAAAAATACCGCATCCCGGGCAGGCTCCGTGGCCGGAAGCAATCCGCTTTGGTTTAGATGTCAGCGCGCGAAGTGGCGGAATTTTTACCTTTAACTTCTGCGTTTCTTCATCCATTTTCACTTCGATCAATCCTGTTTTAAATACATCACCATGCTGCGGAGTGATAACAGGTTTTAGAATTTTTTCAGGGTCACCCGGTATGTGACCATAATAATCAAATGGCTTTTCAGCATAACCTTTTTCCATGGCATCAATCGCCATTTTGAAAAATTCATGTGCATCACTGGCATAAAAATCTTTACCACCAAGGCCAAATATGCGGCATAACACAATTGTTTGATTGTCCTTATCATCCTGAAGGGCTGATTTCACTTCATGCGTTAGATTTGCACCATGTGCCCCATAAGAATCGGCCCGTTCACCAACTAGTAATGCCTTTACATTTTTTAATGCTTCACGAATCTCCTTGGCTGGGAAAGGACGAATAATGTTGGGACTGATAACCCCCGCTTTTACTCCTTGGGCACGAAGTTGATCCACTACATCCTTTGCTGATTCAGCTGCAGAGTTTAATAGAAAAAGTGCAACTTCTGCATCTTCCATTTTATATAAATCTAGCACAGGATATTCTCTACCTGATAGTTTAGCATATTCACAAGCAACTTCCTTGAAAATTTCCCCGGCATGGTACATAGCTTCAGACTGTTGGAAATGATTGTTCATCAAGTCTTCACCATTCATGTGAGCTCCGATTGTTACAGGTTTTTTCGGATCTCTAATAAAATGATAGTCCGTTGGGCATTCACCGACAAACTGCTGAACAACGCGGCGGTCTTTAAAGTATTGGACACGTCGCTTCTGATGAGAAGTAAAGAAACCATCATAAGCAACAATGACAGGCAATCGAACCTTAGCGTGTTCAGCAATTTTTAATGCCATAATATTCATATCGTAAACGGCTTGTGGCGTTCTTGCCGTTAAAATAACCCATCCTGTGTTTAATGCGTAATAAAGATCAGAATGATCACCACGAATATCAAGAGGTCCACTGACGGCACGTGTTACTAGATTCATTACCATTGGAAAACGTGTTCCTGCTTGTACTGGAAGCTGTTCTATCATATACAAAAGTCCATTTGCACTTGTAGCATTGAAGACACGAGCGCCCGTTGCCGCCGCTCCATAACAAATCCCTGCTGAGCCATGCTCACCATCTGCAGGAATTAGCTTAATATCATGTTCACCACGTGCTTTCATTTGGTCTAAAATTTGTGCTACCTCAGTTGAAGGTGTTATTGGGAAATAGCCCATGATATGATAATTAATTTGAGCTGCAGCCATAGCAGCCATTTCATTACCAGATTCAAAAGTAGTAACCTGTTCTGCCATTCCTTGCTCTATTAATTTGTCTTCTAAAATAGCCATTATAATATCCCCCCTGCTGTATAAGGAAAGTTTTGTTTAACCCGGTTTGCTTCGGCATAACCAATCATTTCACGTAAATCGGTAAGGGCATTTGTTGGACAAGCCTCCACACATTTTAAGCAACCTTTACAATATTGATAATCAATACCTTTAAGGAACATTTGCTTTCTGCCGCGTTTATCTTCTCCCTCTTCCCAAACAAAACAGAAATCTGGACAAACATTATCACAAGCTGCACAATCAATACATTTTTCGCGATTAAACTCTGGTAGAAAACCTTGTCTGGAACCGCTTAAGTCTTTTAATATACTATTTGCCTGTGCAGTGATAACACCTCCCAGTTCTTGTGTTTCATACCCAAGTAGAGGCTGCATGCGTACGAAGGTTTTTCCCTCTGCCCCCTCTGGAACTTCATACGTTTTAAATTGAACTTCATTGTAGCCTCGGTCAAATGTTCGGATATTTGGTTCAACTAGATGCGGATATTTTTTTTCAAAGGTTTTACGAATGACTTCTCTCATAGAATTAGGATCTAAAAACTCACAGATCCGAAAAAGTGCCCCAAGCATTGCTGTATTTACCTTTGTTTTTTCTTCCACAGCAATATTTAAGGCATCGACAATAGCAAGTGTGCCATATTCCAAATTCAAATCTTTTTTTATTACATCAAAATCTCTTGAACTGTTCACTAAAACAATTCCATCTGCACGAAGCCCACTCACTACGTCAATGGTTTTATATAACGCTTCATGAAATACCCCCACCACATGTGGCTCCTCAATTGGACTATGATCCCTTATTGCTGTATCCGGATCACAAAAACGGATAAAGCTTTTTACCGGAGACCCCTTTTTTTCAGACCCATAGCTTGAAAAATTGGAGCCGCTTAATCCCAATCCGAGCACACCTGCTTCTGCTAACATTTTTCCAGCCAAATTTGCCCCAAGTCCGCCGATTGACTCTAATCGGATTTCAAAAAATCCGAGTTCATTTTTTTTCGGTAAAACTGACATGAATGTTCCCCCTGACATTGTTCATGAAAACTTCAAAAAATATTGTTAACTTCTCCCATTGTAGGACATTTTATTTCTAATATCTGTGATAAAAGTCAAACATTTATCATTTTTTAAAACACTTAACCCATTTTTCGAATAACTCTTGATACAACTTGAATTTATGAAACCTACTATTATAAAAAGATAAAAAATGATCATAAAAAAAATGAACAATCTCTGTTCATTCCGGTGACATAATGACTTGAAACGAATATGGAATCAAAAATCAGTTTGCATGCTGTCAATTTCGTATAAAATAAGATATAATTGTCTGTTGTTTTCATATAGAAAAGGAGCAATTTAAATGAATATCATTTGTACTACTTTGAATGCAAAGTATATCCATACAAATCTTGCAATCCGCTGTTTAAAGGCATATGCTGCCCCGGAATTTGATATCAAAATCAAAGAATATACCATAAAAGATCCAGTAATGAACATTGTCTCTGACCTGTTTCAACAAAAGGCAAATGTTATCGGATTTAGCTGTTATATATGGAATATTGAGGAAACGCTTAAGGTTGTTAATATGTTGAAAAAAATTGACCCATCACTTTTGATTGTATTGGGTGGTCCTGAAGTTTCATACGATACGCTGGAGTGGATGGAAAAATATCCAGAAATTGATTTTATTGTCATGGGTGAAGGGGAACAAACATTTAAACAGTTACTTTTTGAACTGAATGAAGAGCGGAATTTCGAGAATGTCCATGGAATCGCATATCGAGAAAATAATAAGGTTATCATTACCCCTCAAAGGAATAAGCTCAATCTTCGAGAACTACCATCGCCGTTTCGTTTTGAAGAAGATATTCCGCATTTATCCAAAAGGGTAACCTATATTGAAACAAGCCGCGGCTGCCCGTTTAGCTGTCAATTTTGTTTATCTTCCATCGAAGTCGGGGTTCGTTATTTTGACCGGGAACGAATTAAAGAGGATATTCGTTACTTGATGGCAAATGGAGCAAAAACAATTAAGTTTGTGGACCGCACCTTTAATATCAGTAGAAGCTATGCGATGGAAATGTTCCGCTTTTTAATTGATGAACATTTACCTGGTACTGTCTTTCAATTTGAAATTACTGCGGACATTATGCGCCCAGAGGTGATTGAGTTCTTAAATCGAGAGGCACCTAAAGGATTATTTCGCTTTGAGATTGGAGTTCAATCGACAAACGATTATACAAATGAACTTGTAAAAAGGAAACAAAACTTCGAAAAGCTGAAAAGAACAGTTACCATGGTAAAAGAGGGGAAGAAAATTGACCAACACCTTGATTTAATCGCTGGTCTGCCTGAAGAGGACTATTTCTCCTTTCGAAAAACATTTAATGATGTTTTTGAAATGCGACCTGAAGAGTTGCAATTAGGATTTTTAAAGATGCTCCGCGGAACCGGTTTGCGGCTTCGTGCTTCTGAACATAATTATATTTATATGGACCACTCGCCATACGAGATCTTAAGCAACAATGTGCTTTCTTTTGATGATATTGTTCGTATTAAACAAGTGGAAGATGTTCTAGAAAAGTATTGGAATGACCATCGAATGGACAATACTATTGAGTTTCTGGTAACACGTATTTTCGAAACACCGTTTGATTTCTTTCAGCAATTTGGTTCTTATTGGGATGAGCAAGGTTGGTCAAGAATAGGTCATCAGCTTGAAGATCTATTTACTCGCCTCTATTCATTCCTAGAACAGAAATCTGTCCAAGATTTGGATGTCATTCTTAGCCTAATGAAATACGATTACTTAAGGCATCATAAATATAAACCAAGAAAACCTTGGTGGAATGTAAGCTTTACGAAAGAAGAACGCTCAAAACTTTACAAAAATATTGCCGATACACCATCTATCTTAGGAAAAGAATTCGAAGATCTCCAACTTGATGAGAAAGATCTTTATAAACACACCATGCTCGAAAAACTTTCCTTCGATATTCATAAATATTTGAATACCGGCATCATTGAAAAAGGCTCTTATGGTTTATTAGCCTATTTCGATAGTGTAAATCAAAATAAGCATTTATTTCCTTTTAAGTTAGAAAAATAAGCCGTGTTTATTCGGCTTATTTTTCTTTTTCTTTTCTATTTTTGAATAGCTGTTTAATTTTTCTAAATAAAGGTTTGCCATTTACATCTCCAATTTCTACACTAAATTCCTCAACCGGTATCCTTGGCGGTGTTTTACGGCGATCCTTCATATTACTTTTTCCCCTGTTTTCCTTGTTTGGAATTTCTGTTTTGAAATCTTATGGGATTGTCAGAATCGGTAAATTCCGCTGAAAATTCACTTTCTTGAACATTCTTGTGAGGTGTTTTCGTATACTTTTCCAATGCATCGACTTCTGCCTTGCGCTTTGTCATTTCAATTACCTCCTGGAAAAAATAAGCTTACAATCGTAGTTTGAAACAAATTTTAAACAATCATTCGTTCCTATTTTTTTCTAAAATAAAAAATCTTTATCCAGAAGAAAATAATCTTAAACAGGAGGGATTAAAATTGACAAAAAAGCAAAAAAAGCCAATTGAAAAAAATATGACAATTGATGAAACGATGCCTCATCAAATCAATGCTCCTAGCTTTGAAGGAACTGGCATTAAGATGCAACCTCCTTTTATAAATAAACATGGAGTGGTCATTGGTGACAGCCATTACTCTTCTGAAAACTCACCGTTAGAAAATTGGTCTGAAGATACAGATCCGGCAATAATGGCTGGTGATGAGTGGGTACATCCAACCAATGATATCGGATGGAACACAACAGAAAATCGTGAGCTTTTAGAAAGTAAAAAAAGGCCAAAAGCTTCACCGTTCATGCACCCAACAATTGATGTCAGCAAAGGAACAGACTAAACCAAACTAAAAACGTGGTTTGGAGAAACTAACAATTTCGAAAAACATTTCCACTTATGAAAAAAATATATCGTAACCATAATAAACTTACAGAGAATAATTCTCTGTAGAAAAAGGGGTGATAGAAATGGCAAATAGCAGAAATAAATTATTAGTTCCTGGTATAGAACAATACTTGGATCAAGTTAAATATGAAATTGCTCAAGAATTTGGTGTCCAATTAGGTTCGGATACGGTTTCAAGAGCAAATGGTTCGGTTGGTGGAGAAATAACCAAAAGACTGGTAAAACAAGCCCAAGCACAACTTTCTGGACAAGCAGGGCAACAATGAATTCATATGAAAGGAAAAAGTCCGGTAGTATCCGGACTTCAATTTTTTCCTTTATGTGCAGGCCTATTGTTTTTCCAAGTGGAATTCCCTTTGTTTAAATTATTTTGCCATCTCTTTTTGGAGTTACTATTTGAATTCTTCCAATTATTTTTAGAGGAATTGTTACCATTAGGTTTATGATAGGATCTCGTTCTCATTTGAGATTCCTTCCTCTTTTGAATGGACTCTCTTCTCGTTTGTATAGAATTCTTTCTATTTAGAATGGACTCTTTTCTCGTTTGAATAGATCTCCTTCTATTTTGAATCGATTCTTTTCTTGTTTGTATAGATTCCCTTCTATTTTGAATGGATTCTTTTTTTATTTGAATAGATTCCTTTTTTGCATGAATAGTGTTTTGCTTATTGGTTGTATGATCATTTTTCTTCTCTTTTCCTGGTGGATTCTGTTTACCGCTTCGATCATCCCCAATATTAGAAATGATACGTTCCTCCACTGCTTTTTTAGGGGGATGATTCATATCAGTCGTTTGCTTATTTGACTTCCCGCTAGGAATACTCCTATCACGATGTTCATAACTTTTGTTATTTTTTTGTTTATTTACTTTTGTATTCTTTTTCTTCGTTTCTTTAGATTCATTAACAGCCTCAGTCTGATATTTACCTGTAGTAACCCCCATTTTATGTGCTTTTTCTAGGTCTTTTTTAGTGCCTGATACCACGATGGTATCTAAATTTTGTTTGGTAATTTCCGATTTTATTTCATCCATATTCTTTTTTAGTTTCCGTTCTGCTTCTTCTTTCCGTTCGTTCGTTCGGACAGCAGAAATAATCACCTCTGAACTATTAGCTAAGTACCCTTGTTTTTTCATTGCCATTAGAATATCTTTTATTAAATCTGAAACGTCTTTTTTGACCCAATGATCTAATTGTGAAATAATCTCTTTCCCATCCTGGTTATAACCAGTAAGTTCGACTACCTGCATTCTTTCATTGACGCCAATTTCAATACTTGGATTGACATCAATGGACATATAGGCATATGCTTGTTTACTTTGAAAATTAGAAAATAATGCAACAAATATTACAGCCAGTCCAGCGGCCACTGCAACCCAACTAGCTCTTTTATCAGTCACTTTTTTGAAAGGGAAAAATAATGACATTCGTTTTTTTGTTTGAATGGGAGTAAAATATATTTCCTCCCCAATCTCATAAGACTGTTCCTGCCTTCTAGCCCGATAAAACTCACCTTCAGGGGTTAAAAGTGTGAGAAAAGATTCATCCATCTCCATAACAATCCCTTTTTTCATGTATCAAGCACCCCTTTTATATATTCCTTCATGTAAACATAATCACTGGATAAAATTAGTGCGATAGCAATAATATATTTCCGATTGCGTTCAATCGTTTTTCTACTAACATTCACCTGTTTTACTAATTTGTTTATAGGTAGCCGTTTCTTTTCAAATAACGCCTTTTTCAATTCTTGATTTTCAACTAGCACTTTTGCTGCTAATATTGCATTTTTTCTAGCATCTGCATGTTTTGGTGAATTTTCTACCAAATCACTAAATGTTAAATCAAAGCTAGATAGTAATGCTTGAAATTGAAGAATTTCTTCTTTTCTAAGCTGTTCATCATGTTTTTTTTGATATTCATCTAAAGAAAGTTCGTTTACAATTACACTTCCTGTTGATTCCTCTTCAAGTGTAGAATTCGTAATATCAATACTAATGTGTTGATTTTTCGATTGTTTTCGAATATAGTCGATTACTCTTCTTTTTATAATTATTTCAGCAAAGCTCAAAACAGAGCTTCCCCGCTCTGGAGAGTATTTTTCAATGGCTTCATTGAATGCGATAAGGCCTATGCTAAATTCATCATCGGTTTCATAGATGTAGCGTCGACAAACAGAGGAAACTGTTTTAGCAATAAAAGGTTTATATAATTCTATTATTTCATTTAACAGGGACTTATCACCTTGCTGAATCAAAGTGACTGTTTCTTCTAATGTTCGTTTTTTCTTTTTAGCCATAAATAACAAACTTAGCATGAGCTCACCTCTATTCGACCAATTATAACATATTCCAGTATCTATGGTCTTTACGGCGAGCATGCGTTTTTATTAATGACTAAATGCCAATTATGGATTTCTTTCCCTTTCATTAATTTTATTACAAAAAGAATTCATTTTTTTCAATTATGTTTATAATACATACTCTTTGTTATTAAATAATTACGAATAAGTAAAAAAGATTATGGGGGCTTTTATAGAAATTATCAGAAAAGAGGAGCCCGCTGCTCAGCGGCGTAAAGCCTTCTTCCAAAAGCTTTCACTTTCGGTAGCACGATGTTGATGCTGCAGAAGCCTTCCTTGTGGTGACTTTCTAGCTGAGATAAAGGAAACACGAGGAACGCGTGACGAATCATTGTTGGCTTATAGTAGAGACAGAAGGCGACTCACCCACTAGGGAGTTATCAAAGTCGTAAATATTTCTTTACACTTAAAATAAAAAGACAGGAAATAATCCTGCCTTCTTAAACTAAAATTAATCATGCTGATCCATTGGGTTATAAAGCTTAATTGTTGGATTTTTTTCCTGGAACCATCGTAATGCAAAGTCATTTTCAAATAAAAATACATAATGATCATAACGATCTTTTACTAGAAGACTTCTTGAACTAGATAAATTTTCATCTACCTCATCATTTTCGATCCAACGTGCTATCTTGGAACCTAGACGTTCCATAAGTACCTCAGCATTATATTCATTTTTCATTCGATGTTCAAAAACTTCAAATTGCAATTGACCTACGGCACCCAACAAATATTCATCCGTTTTAACAGTTTTATAAAGCTGGATTGCACCTTCTTGAACAAGTTGGTGTAGACCTTTATAAAATGATTTTTGCCTCATCACATTTTTCGCTGAAACCCTTACGAATAATTCTGGTGTAAATTGAGGTAGTCTTTCAAATTGAAAATCATTTTTCCCCACTGTCAATGTATCACCAATTTGATAGGTTCCAGTATCATAAAGACCAATGATATCACCACTGACAGCTTCTTCCACGGTATTGCGTTCTTCTGCCATAAAGGAGGTGGATTGGGTAAGCTTTAATTGTTTTCCCAATCTCGGTAGATTTACCGACATTCCGCGTTCAAATTTACCAGAACAAATTCGCACAAAGGCAATTCTGTCACGGTGAGCAGGGTTCATATTCGCTTGAATTTTAAATACAAAACCAGAAAATTCTTCTGATAACGGGTCAATCTCACCAATTGATGAATTGCGTGCTTTTGGTGGTGGAGCAAATTGTAAATAAGTTTCAAGGAAGGTTTGCACACCAAAATTCGTTAATGCACTTCCAAAGAAAACCGGAGTCAGTTGTCCTGCTGCAACTCTTTCAGCAGAAAATTCATTTCCAGCTTCATTTAGAAGCATAATTTCCTCAAGTGTCTGCTCATAAAGACCAGATGATACAAGTTTATGGTTACCTTCTATTTCTCCATCTTCATTTAGTGGGATAAACCGTTCTTCCTCATTGACACGGAATTGTTCTATGCGATTATAATAACGATCATAAATTCCAAGGAATTCTTTTCCCATTCCAATTGGCCAGTTCATCGGATAAGATTCAATACCGAGAACCTCCTCCAATTCAGCTAGAAGTTCAAGTGGTTGCTTCCCTTGTCGATCCAATTTATTAATGAAAGTAAAAATAGGAATTCCCCTCATCCGGCAAACTTTAAACAATTTTATCGTTTGATCTTCAATTCCTTTTGCCGAATCAATAATCATCACGGCACTATCGACTGCCATTAAAGTTCTGTATGTGTCTTCACTAAAATCTTGGTGTCCAGGGGTATCCAAAATATTTACCCGGTAACCATTATAATCAAACTGCATAACACTAGATGTAACCGAAATTCCACGTTGCTTTTCAATTTCCATCCAGTCACTAGTTGCATATTTTCCCGTTTTCTTTGCTTTGACCGTACCGGCGTCACGAATGGCTCCTCCGAATAACAATAATTTTTCGGTCAATGTCGTTTTACCTGCGTCGGGGTGTGAAATAATGGCAAATGTCCGACGCGATAATACTTCTTTTTTGAAATCATTACCCATTTTGTTTTCCTCTCTTTAAGCATCTCAGATTTTTGTCCATAACTTCAATCTTATCTCTCAAACTGTCACTTTGCAATATTTCAATGGTTGAACACAGAGAATTTCTTTTATTCAATCGTACAAAAAGATTATAATGGATATATCATGAAAAAGTTCAGGAGGCAAAATGTATATTACTAAAATTGATAAACCAACCTTAGATTTAATTCAAAAAGCATTTGAAATAGTACTCAAACAAAATAATATCCCTTATAAAAAAATTGGTATTGCTGAGGAAACGGATCATCTCGTATTTTTGTATGAAGGTAAAGATGAAAAAGTTCATGTTTTTAAATGGAAAAAATCAGCCAGTATTGGGGTGAGTATTGGGGTCCTAGCTCAAAGTGTGTTGACTCCGATCATCCCTCATCTTCGATTATTATCTTAATTTTGAATGAAAAGATGCTGACCCTATAGGTGACTTTTTAGGGCTCAGCTTTTTTCATTTGGATATTATTTGGTTGTATTTACTCGAAGAAGTTCATTCCCCATGTTTGATACCCCCACTTTTTCAAATTTTAGGCAACACAATGAAAAACATTCCTTCGTTATTTTCCTCAGGATTTCATCTTTGAAGTTGTTTCTAATTTTTCATATAAATAATTATGCTTTTCGTGTATTTTCTTTTGTCAAAAGTAGATTCACCTGACAAGGTACAAAGTTAACTTCTAATCGCCCTCAAATTTCATTCCCATTCATTCCCATCCCCATTTTACTGGAAATCACTTTATAATGGATATAGCACGAATCGAATGGAGGAGGATGGCATTGAAAGATAGTAAAAAGAAGACCATTTCGGTATTTATTCCGCTGTTGGCAACGTTTATTGTGATCGTTGCAAGTATCATTTGGTTCGTCCAATATAATCATAAAGAGATTTCTATCCCCTACTCATCAGTTGAAAAGATCGTTCAAAAGCAAAATGGGAAAACGGTGACATTAACTGAACAAGCAGACGGTACCCTCTACTTAGAGGCCGGAAATAATAAATATATCTCTCATGTACCGCCAAACAGCCAAATGGTTGAAAAACTAGTAGAGAAATATAAAATCAATTACTCTTATTCCTCAAGTAGCCGCTATGGCAAATGGTTGCTAGGGGGAATCATTCTTTTATTGGCAGGTATTGCATTTACGTTGCAAAAAACAAAAGGCGGTATTGGTCTTACTAATTCTATGAAAAATAGTGTAGCTAAGCCACGTCCTTTACCATCTATTAGTTTAAAAGATGTAGGTGGCCTTAGTGACGAAATGAAAGAAGAAATTCAACAAACACTTACAATCTTAAAAGATACAAAACGTGCTCAAAAACTAGGAATTAAACCACCGAAAGGAATTTTATTATATGGACCTCCTGGAACTGGAAAAACACTACTTGCTCAAGCCATTGCTAATGAGTTAAACGCTTCCTTCTTTTCAACGAGCGGAGCTGCTTTTAATGAATTATTCGTTGGTGTCGGCGCAAGCAGAGTTCGATCATTATTCCAGGCAGCAAGAAAGCACAATCCAGCTGTCATCTTTATTGATGAAGTGGATGCTCTTGCCGGAAAACGTAAACTACACGGTGGAGAGGAAAGCGAAAAAACATTAACCGAACTTCTCGTTCAATTAGATGGAGGACATTCCAATGACGGAATTTTGTTTATTGCTGCAACCAACCGAAAGGATATGCTTGATGAAGCCTTTCTCCGCCCAGGAAGAATCGATTTCACTTTCCACGTTCCTCTTCCTGACACGAAAGGAAGAAGGGAAATTATTGACATTCATACAAAAGGAAAATCCCTTTCTACTGAAGTACTTTCTTCGTTAGATGATTTAGCTGAAAGTACCTCTGGATTTTCGGGTGCCGAACTTCATTCTCTTTTTGAAACGGCAAGTAGGCGGGCTATTCATAATGGTCATGATCAAATTGAAAAACAAGATCTGGACTATGCACTTGATCGCACCATCTTAGGAAGTACTTCCCGGTCACTCAATGACCCAAGAATAAAGCGTCGCGTAGCGATTCACGAGGCAGGACATGCACTTGTCGCTTCACTCACAAAGCCTGGATCTGTTAGAAAAGCAACCATCATTCCTCGCGGTGATGCACTAGGATATGTAGCACCTATTCCAAAAGAGCTTCATTTATCGACAACAAGCGATTTGTTAGATCGAATTGCGATGGTATTAGCTGGTGGTACAGCAGAAAGAATGTTCCTTGGAGAACATAGTATAGGTGTAAGCGGGGATGTTCAACAAGCAAAACAAATTATTGAACAAATGGTTGAGATCGGAATGTTAGAAAATGGATTTACCTTAACATTCAGCAAACAAGAAAAAGAGACAAAAATGCAGGAATTATTTGCAAAAGGTTTGGAAAAGGCAGAATATCTTATTAAAACCCATCAAGATCAATATCAAAAATTAGTCGATAGCTTATTAAGAAAAGAAACATTAGAAGGTCATGAAGTCGAAAAAATTGTTTGGGGATCGGTAAATAAAAAGGCATCTTGTATTTAATTTTTAAACCCGCTTGGAAATCCAAGCGGGTTACTACAATACTTTTTATTAATAGTAACAAGCTGCTCCAACAATAATTAATAGGATAAACAATACTACGATTAGTGTGAATCCATAGCCATAGCCCATGCCAAAACCACCATAACCGTAACCACCAAAGCATCCGCAGCCAAATGACATATTTATAACCTCCTTAGTTAAATATTAATAAAATCCTCCCCAAGAAGCTCCAACAATAATTAACAAAATAAACAGAACAACAATTAGCGCAAAACCTGCTCCGTATCCACCTTGTGCACCTGACATTTAACATTACCTCCTTTTTTTAATTCTATATATCCTATTCACCTAGATAAAAATGTGCAATAGACGTATATCCCTAATACCCAGATATGAAAAAAGGAGATAAGCCCATCTTTTTATATAAGAAAGCGCTAGTCGTGCCATGCTTTTGCTGATGTAGCCCTTTTTTTAGTGCACTACAATAGAGAGAAAAAAACACAAGGAGCTTGAAAGGGTATTAAATGTTGACTGATCATAAGTCGAAGAGTGAAGGCGTTTTGTCGCTAGAATATTGCCACTATACATTCTCAAATTAAAAAATATCCTTTTTATTTATAAAAAAAAGAACCCATTTAGCTTACAAGCTAACTGAGTTCTTAGCATTACTTTATTAAAGAAAAACAAAATAAATAATGACTGCAAGTACAATTCGATATATAGCAAAAGGTACAAGCCTTACCCTATTAATCAATTTTAGGAAAAAGCGGATGGAAAGCAATGCAAACACAAATGCACTGATAAATCCAGCGATAAACACAGGTAACGCATCCAAGGATATGTATTCCCAATTACTTAATAGTGAGAGGAAGCTTGCACCAGCCATAATCGGCACTGCCATAATAAATGTAAAATCAGCTGCCACACGGTGACTCATTCCCACTAGAACCCCGCCGGAGATCGTGGATCCCGATCGTGAAAACCCTGGCCATAAGGAGAAACATTGAATTAAGCCAACTAAAAATGCCTGTTTATATGAAATTTCATCAACAGTCTTGGTTTTAGGATTCTTCGGTCCGAAAAAATCAGCAAGAATCATAAAGATAGCACCGATAACTAGTCCAACTAATACCGTTTTTGTTGAAAATAGATGTTCGTCAATATAATCTTCAAAAAGCACGCCTAAAACCCCTGCTGGAATTAACCCAACAATAATCTGGGAAAGCTTTAACCTTCCCTTCCCCTGATTTGTTCCATGGCTGAAACGGCCAAAACTTAATAAGTTAATAAAGCGATCCTTAAAAGTAACAACTACAGCTAAAATCGAACCCAATTGGATTACAACTTTAAATGTATTTGCCCCATGTTTGGTTAGAAAATTTTCTGATTGAAGCCACATGTCATCAACGATAATCATATGACCAGTTGAAGATACAGGAGCAAATTCTGTTAATCCTTCTACAATACCTAAAATAATGGCTTTTAAAATCATAAGAAAATCCATATCGATAAAACTCCTAACTTTTTCCGATAATTCAACTTTTCTATTTTCTCATTTACAAGTATCATTAGCAAGAATAATTATACATAACTTTTAAGATTTACTGCCCCATGTTTGTTCTGAAGAAATATGAATAACCATATAGCTTTTCATAAAAGGGTGTTTGTCTATTATAAGTAGCTTTATTACAATACATGGACAAGAAAAAATTCTAATCTACCTATGAATTCGTTAAAGATATTACATTAAAAGAGTCATTCTTGGCAAAAAAATACCTGCTGCTGCAGGTTAGATATTACCCAGATTTAATTTCCAGAAGCTTTGAGGATATTGATGTTGCCATTTCTTTGACCATTTCAGGTAGAGCGGTTTCCAACTTAGAATTTAAAGAAGAGCCTATCATTCCGTTTACGTTCACTTCAAGAAAACCAGTTAGTCTTGTTTTATTTACATTTATAGCATTTGCCTCAAAATACCCTTGACCAGAATACTTTTCACTTTTTCCCGTTAATACAAAACTTACCCTAGTCGGCTCTTTCCATTCCACTATATCAATATACAAACTTATTCTCTTTTTCAATAGGCCAATTTCGCTTTTAAATTCCCATGTGGACTTTTGCTCAGTTATTTTTTCATGGTGCAAATAGTTAGGGACAAGTGGAGCCCAATTATCCATATCCTTCACAAACTCCCAAATTACATCAATCGGCAGTTCAAGATCCAGCTGGTGCATTCCTATTGGCATAGCTTCCCTCATTTCTTTTCAAAATAAAAGACCTCCTAATTTTTGAAGGCCTTAAATAATATATGTTTTATTGGGTATGAATAGAACATTCCGCTAAAAAGGCTTGAATCCGTTCCGCAGCTTCTTGAAGAGTTTTAGTAGGCTGTACTAATGCAATACGCACATAGCCTTCCCCTTGCTTTCCAAAAGCATCACCTGGAACGACTGCTACTCCTGCCCGGTCAATTAATTCAAAGGCAAATTGCCGAGAAGTCCAACCTTGAGGAATTTTAGCCCAAACAAACATCGTTGCCGGCGATTTTTCCACTTCCCAGCCACTTTTTCTTAGCCCCTCCACAAGTACATCTCTTCGTCTTTCATATTCTTTTACTTGTCCTTTCAAGTAATCGAAATCCGATGTTAATGCTTTAGATGCCGCTTTTTGAATCGGATAAAAGACTCCATAATCGATATGTGACTTAAAAGAGGCGAGGATTGAAATGACATGTTCATTCCCAACGGCATAACCAATTCGACAACCAGCCATATTAAAAGTCTTGGAAAGGGAATTAAATTCAATTCCAACCTCTTTTGCTCCTGGTATTGACAAAAAGCTAATTTGTGGATGACCGTCATATACTAATTCCGAATAGGCAAAATCATGGACAACAAGTATTTGATGGCGTTTAGCAAAAGCCACAACTTCTTCAAAAAAACTTTCATCAGCGATTGCAGTAACTGGGTTACCCGGATAACTTAAGATCATCATCTTTGTTTTTTCAATGATCTCCTCAGGGATTTCCTCCAATTTTGGCAAAAACTTATTCTCAGCCCGAAGTGGCATAGGATAAATGTTCCCACCCGCAATGGTTACACTACCTTCATAGATTGGATAACCTGGGTCTGGAACCAGTACATAATCTCCTGGATTAATCATTGCTGTTGCTAAGTGTGCTAAACCATCCTGGGAACCCATCAGTTGAAGAACTTCCTTCTTTGCATCCAAATGAACCGAATACCGTTGTTTGTAAAAATATGTAACCGCTTCATGAAATTCCGGAATACCATTAAGGGTATATCCATAATTATTTGGATCTTTTGTATACGCTAAAAGCGTCTCGATAATAAACGGTGGTGGTGGAAAATCAGGGCTTCCAACACTTAAATCAATTACATCTTTTCCCTTATTAATTGCTTCTTGTTTACGGTTTGCCACCTCTTGAAAAATACTTGAAGACAATTTTTGTAATTTTTCTGAAGCTGTAAATATCATGGTATATCCTCCAACTAATATTTTAATCCATTATTCTATTGAAATAATATTTATGTAATTCAGATTATATCAGTCCATTGAGGGAGATTCTAGCCTTCTATTTAATTATTGATTATCAACATTCTTTCAATTAAGATAGATTGTAATATTCTAATAGTTGTGTGCGATTTGGGGGTAATACATTGAAAGGGTTTCGGTACCTTTTATTTTTTACAGGATTAACCCTATTCGGGCTTGGAAATGCAATTGCCGTTAAGGTAAAATTTCTTGGCCTTCATCCATGGGAAGTGTTAAATGTTGCTCTTTATCAACATTTTGGTCTAACCATTGGGACTTGGGGAGTGATTTGCGGATTAGTGCTTATAGTTTTTTCTTATTTTACTGCTCGAAAATATATTAATATTGGAACTTTTTTAAACGCCATAAGTATTGGACCTATTATGGACTTTTTTCTATTTCTTGATATTTTGCCAAAAGCCACGAACACATGGATCGATTATTTCATTCTCCTCTCTGGCATTGTGATAACTGGAATTGGTGGGGGAATGTATGTTGCAGCAAGGATTGGAGCAGGTCCCCGGGACGGGTTTATGCTTTCCATTTCTGAAAAAACACGGTTATCGGTTAGCCAAGCACGCATCGTTGTCGAGAGCATAGTATTACTCATCGGCTTTCTATTAGGCGGACCTGTCTTTATTGCCACTTTTATATATACATTTATCCAAAGTCCTGTTTTTCAGTATTCGTTAAAGATTTTTCATCTTGTTGTCGAAAAGAGGAATAAGAAACGATGCAAGGACAATGAAGGGATCGCTTTAATTAAATGATGTAAGCCCCTGTCCAATCAATGAACGGGGGCTTTGAAAAAGGATAGATAACAAATCCTATTTCTATTTTTCTATTATCTTTGTTCTTACCTTAGATACTGCCTTGACCAGAGATATTTACTATACCTACGATAGTCATAATGGAGCTGCTGCACGAATGCACCAGATTTGCCGGGAAATACTTGTCCATCAAAATTAGTTATCGGAACAATTTCCTGAATGGAGTTTGTTACAAACATTTCTTCTGCCTGAAGTACATCCTCTATAGAATAATGTCCTTCCTGAACGTTATAACCTTTTTGTCTTGCTAATTCCATAACAAATTGCCGAGTAATGCCATTAAGTATGCCTGTACTAAGAGCAGGTGTATATAAACCATTTCCTTTTTTCCAAAAAACATTAGAAACAATTCCCTCAGCAATTTTACCTTCTTCAGTTAAAAATATTCCTTCACGGTCACCCGAATTTCCAATTTCTCTTTTAGCCAAAATATTATTCATAAAATGATGCGATTTAAGCCTTTCTATTCCTTCTGGTGTATTCCGCTTAAGCTTTAATGTAATGGCTTTTTTCTCTGTCATTTCACCAGCAGGCGGAAGCGATTTTGGAAAAATGATAATATTAGGTTCCGTGTAAGGTTCCACCTGGAATCCGATATCTCCAATTCCCGCAGATACATTTAAACGGATATAAGCATTTTTAAGACCGTTTTTATTAAGTAGCTCTTGGAGTATTTGAAAGGTACTCTCCCTTTCAAAACGATAATGGATATTCCATTCGGCCAATCCATGATTCAGGCGGGCCAAATGGTCATCCAGCAGAAAAGGGTGTCCATCATATACCCGAAACGTTTCAAATAATCCTATTCCATATAAAAATCCATGATCATACGGTGATATAAAGGCCTCTTCTTTTTTTATAAAAGATCCATTCAAATACAGATACATCGTCGTTTACCCTAAAGTAATCTGTGCCATCCCATAATGATGGACGAAGTTTTGCAGTAGTTTTTTTCCTGAAGTTGTCATAATAGATTCAGGATGAAACTGTACACCTTCAATTGGAAGTTCTTTATGACGAATGGCCATTATTTCCCCTTCCTTTGTCCATGCGGATATTTCGAAACAATCGGGCAATGTCTCTCTTTTTACAATTAACGAGTGATATCTTGTTGCAGGAAAAGGATTTGGCAAACCTTGAAAAATCGTCATTCCGTCATGGTACATATCAGATGTTTTTCCATGCATAAGTCTTTCTGCTTGGACCACCTCACCGTTAAAGGCTTGAGCAATGGACTGATGTCCGAGACAGACACCAAATATAGGGATTTTTCCGGCAAAAGTCTTGATCGCCTGCAAACTGATCCCTGCTTCATTTGGGCTGCATGGTCCAGGTGAGATCATAAGGTATTGAGGATTTAATTCAGCAATTTCTTCAATAGTCGTTTGGTCGTTACGTTTGACGAGCAACTCCTCCCCCAGCTCTCCTAAATATTGCACTAAATTAAAAGTAAAGGAATCGTAGTTATCAATCATAAATATCATGCTGTTCACCCTTCTGCCATTTCTTTTGCTTTCCATAATGCTGTTGCTTTCTTTAACGATTCTTTATATTCATGTTTTGGATTGGAGTCAATAACAATTCCAGCACCTGCCTGAACATGAGCCATACCATCCTTTACTAACATGGTGCGTATGATGATGTTTAATTCCAAGTCGCCATTAAAGCCAATCCACCCAAGTGAGCCAGTATAAATTCCCCTTCTTACTGGTTCAAGTTCTTCAATGATTTCCATTGTTCTCACTTTTGGTGCACCAGTAATGGTACCTCCAGGAAAAACAGCATCAATAAGATCCATGCTTGTTTTTTCCGGTGACATTTCTCCACGAACATTTGATACAATGTGCATCACATGTGAGTATTTTTCAAGCACCATGAATTCATTAACCTCTACAGTTCCATATTTACATACCCTACCAAGGTCATTCCGTTCGAGGTCCACAAGCATAATATGTTCGGCACGTTCTTTTTCATTTTCAATTAGTTCATTGGCCAATTTTATATCCTCTTCGTTATCTTTCCCACGGGAACGAGTACCGGCTATTGGACGCGTACCTACTTGTGCCCCCGATTTTTTTACTAAAAGTTCAGGTGAACCACTAACAATTTGAAAATCGGGAGTATGAAGATAACCCATATATGGAGAAGGATTTAATTTTCGTAATTGGTCATACACATCAATTGCTTTTACGCCTATAGGTTTGGACTGTCGAACAGCCAAATTGACCTGAAACACATCTCCTTGGGCAATATATTGCTGGACTTTTGTTACTGCGTCCATAAATTCTTTTTCAGTCAATGATACCTCTAAATGATTGGTGTCGATCGCTTCCTTAATTGTGTTCGGTTCAAAAGGCAGTTCCTGGAGCCAACGTTTTTCCAATATAGATAATCTCTCATCTATATCCTGATCATTTTCAGCCAAACATAGTAACCATAAACTATTTGTTTCATGGTCGAAAACAAACCATTCCTTAACAATGAAAAAGTATAGATCAGGCATTTGTAAATCATCTTTCGCTATTTCAGGAAGGTCTTCAATATAACGGGCATAATCATAGCTTATAAAGCCAATCGCCCCACCCAAAAAGTCTGGTAGTCCCTCCTGCCTTTCTATATAATTTTGACTCATCCATTCATTCAATAGATGAAGTGGATTACCAGTTAAAATTTGAGTCCCTTTTGAATCTTGTATTTCAAGTTTATTATTTTTACCTTTTATTATTTTCTCCGGCTGAAATGCAGCAATACTGTATCTCCCTCCACGACCACTTTCTAAGAGAACATGATGACTGCAATTATTAGCTAATGATCGATATTGCTGATAAAACCTGGAAAATGTATAGGGAATTTTTTTGCTAAAGACTCGTAACTGCTGCAATGAATTCACTCCTCTTAAACAATTCTCTTTACTCATCATACTTGATAAAAGTATCTAACAACAACGCAAATTTTGAATTTATTAGAAAGATAGATAAATGATAAGAAGGGGCTGTCCGGAAAGTGGTATTTCAGCCGAAATCTTTATAAAAGCAAAACCCAAGAATGCTGTTAAATCAACATTCTTGGGTTTTTAATTTGGGTTCATTTTTCTCTTAAATGGACTTTTTAGACAGCCCCTTCTAATGCATAGATAAAAATGACTTAGGCTCTTTTTAACTAATCTTCTTTAATTCTTCTGTTAATTGAAGGAAAAGCTCCTTATTTCCATCTAGCAACGTTTGGTCGATTTCCTTACGGATTTTCTCCCTTCTGAACTCTAACAGGGCATGATTTAGGAACATCTCTGCAAGAACAGAATCAGTATGTTCATCCGAATGTAATGGTGAATTAAGCAATTTCTTTTCCACGGAAATCAACTCCTTACGCTTTTTTTTATTATACAGTAAGTTTTCTAAAAATTCAAATATTTTATTATAGTAATTTTTGGATGAAGGTGTCAAACATATCCAATCGAGTAGGAGGGGGTGATTAACCCCCGTCCTCTCACACCACCGTACGTACGGTTCCGTATACGGCGGTTCAATCAAGATAAATGACGCAAGAATTCATAACGTTTCTGTAGACTTTTAAGCCCTTGGTTACTCCAATAGGAGTTTCCAAGGGTTCTGTGTAATATGGGACTTTTTGAGATTCGCCAATAACCTTTACGACTGTTCCCCCATTCATAAGCTTTCCATTCA
>NZ_JAAFZF010000038.1:0-32478 GCF_010614825.1 Neobacillus sedimentimangrovi | reverse complement strand
AGTAAGCAAACGTATCTCCAACACGTACATAGGTAATATCCGTTACGAGTTTTTGTAACGGAATCTCCGCACAGAATTCGCGGTTTAATACATTCGGAAATACCACAGATCCTCTAAGCCCGTAGAAAGGTCGTTTCTTCCGAATCACCGATTTTATACCTAGCTCCCTCATTAAACGTCGCACACGCTTATGATTGACAACGATTCCCTCCATGGATAATGCCCTTGTCATGCGTTTATATCCATAGTACGGATGTAACTTATGAATAGCTAAAATATGTTCTTTCAAAAAAAGGTCTTCTTCCAAACGTCTTGACATGTTCGAATGGTTCTTGCGCCACTTGTAGTATCCAGCCCTTGAAACCTCTGCAATTTTTAACAGCCATGACAGTGGGCGTCTATGTTTTTTTCGTAGTTCATCAATAATATGAAACCGATCAGCTTTCAGGACCACTCCTTCCCATGTAGATTTGGATTGCGCTTTTTTAAGTATTCGACCTGCGCCTTCAAATAAGCATTTTCCTCTTCTAAACTCGAAAAATGTTTACGATTCCATACTCCACGTTGATCTTTAAACGACTCGCCATTTCGAAATTTCTTTACCCATTCTGCAATCTGTGCATCACTCTTAATTCCAAAATGTTCACGAAGTTGTCGATAAGACCATCCCTCCTCCAATTTCAAACGAACGACTTCACGTTTAAGCTCTTCTGAATATGAGTTAAAGGTTTGTCCTTTTTTAGCCAAAAAAATCCCCTCCCAGGTAGATTCCTAAGAATATCATATCTAATGTCCTCTTTTTTTACTGTCTACCTGTAGGGGATAATACCATTTTAGGGTCTTTTTTTGTTATAGTACACAATATCAAAATTTGTCGAAAAAACTCGCCTAAATGAAATTTTTTAGTAAAAATCATGATTAAATAATGGTAGAATAGGGGAAGGGTTATTATGTTGATTTTTGAGGTTAGTTAAGGAATAGGTCAAAGGAGTTATATACATGAAATCTGAAAGTATCATCGGAAAGCTATTATTTGAAGAAAGAAGAGCTAATACTCTTTTTTTATGGCTATTTTATATATTATTTTTAGTCTTTGACCTGCTTTGGTATATTGTTTTACCTCGTTTTTCGAGGTTTGGTGATAAAGAATTTCTTCAAACTGGACTTGGTTATTGTGTATTTGTATTTATGTTTATTTTGTTAGTTTTTACCTATAAATTGAATAAAAATGGAAATCCATATAAAGTAAAATATATCTTATTTATTAGTTATATTTTGATTGATGTGACTGATAATGTGTTACGATATTTTGGAACAACTCTTCAGTTTGCTGCTGGAAATATTGTAGAGCTATTATTTGTTTTTATGTCACCAATTTTTGTAAATAAAAGGTACTTTTGGACTGTGTCCTTAGGTGTTATTGGAAAATATATATTATTAGGTATTATACTTCACACTGCTGATGTATTAGCACCTATTATTATTTTAAGTGTATTAGCAGCAATTGCTTTTATTCTATTAAAGAGATTTAATTCATACGTAAATTCATTAACTTCTGTTCATGAAGAACTTCGTCAAAAAGAAAGGCTTGCGATTATCGGCCAAATGTCTGCTGCTATAGGACATGAGATAAGAAATCCTATGGCTTCTTTAAAAGGCTTTATACAGTTGCAGAGAGAACAGTATCCGAATACAAATGATTATTATTCTATTATGATTCAGGAAATTGATCGAATTGATTCAATAATTGATGACTTATTGTATATCGGTAAACCACGAGTTATTCAATTTAACAAAGGGAATATAAAAGAAATTATTAACTATACAATATCCATTGCAAAACAACAAGATGAAGATAACAGGATTGTATTTGAAACTAAGATTGAGGATATAATTCCTGAAATTGATTGTGTCGAAAAACGGCTTAAGCAGGTACTAATCAATTTAATAAAAAATGCGATAGAGGCAATGCCTAAAGGCGGCAGAATAACTATTTCTGCTGGGGTTTTAGATCGTACAAAAGTTTGGTTGTCCATTGAGGATGAAGGAGATGGAATAAAAGAAGAAAATATTGCTAATATTAGCGTTCCTTTTTTTACAACAAAAAAAAATGGCACTGGCTTAGGACTGATGGTTTCTGAACAAATCATAAAAGATCATAATGGTAGTATCAAATTTGAGAGTACCGAGAAAAAAGGGACGAAAGTAATAGTTGAACTTCCGATTGTTCAGAACAACAAAAAATTATTCAGTAAATAACTGAAAATTTACAAAAACATTGTTACAAGGTTTATTTATTAATATATAATAATGAAGAAATAGTTAAAATAAGATAAATTTTAAAAAAACAATACAGGTAATTTTTCCTCTAGAATACCTAAATTTAGGAAAAAGGATATGATAAAACTTTTGGAGGATTTTATGATATCTTATGAAGAGAAGCAAACTATAAAATGGTTTCTAATATTTTTCTATATAATATTTATTGCATATGACTATTTTTTTTATTACCTTCTGCCAGTACATATACTTCATAGGGAGAATGAAGTATCATATGATTATTGGTATATTAATTATATAGTACTAGCAATATTGATACCTATTTCCTATTATTTATATAGAATAGGAAAATACTCATTAATTAAATTTGTTTTTTTTCTTGGATTCTTAGCTGCTACCTTGATTACAGATTTAATCACTTACTATGGCAGAGGAGAATCTTATACGAGTGGTAATATGGTCGAAGTGTTTTTGTTTTTATCATTGCCACTTTTTCTAAGTTTAAGTTACTACTGGTTAGTTAGCATAGGGATTGTTTTTAAGTATGTGTTTCTCGGTATAATATTGGATAATTCCTATGTTGTAATGCCTGGCATATTAACAATAATATTATCGATTATGTCATTCTTTTTATTAAGCCGTTTTCAGAGATATGTTAAAGCAATTAGCTTATCATACGATAAACAATTAGAAGGAATAGTAAAGGGAGTTATTGCAACTTTAGAATTAAAAGATCCTTATACGAGGGGACATAGTGAAAGGGTTGCTAATTATGCATTATTACTTGCTAAGGAAATAGGCAAGCTTACAAAGAAAGAACAAAAATCATTTTATTATGCTTGTTTGCTTCATGATATTGGGAAAGTGCATATACCCGATACTATTTTAATGAAGCCTGGCAAACTTACTAAAGAAGAGTATGAAATAATAAAATCACATCCAGTTGTCGGTGAGGAAGCTGTTAAAGATGTTGAAGGTATAAAAAATTATATTAGTGTTATACGTTCACACCATGAACGTTGGGATGGTAAAGGTTATCCAGATCAATTAAAAGGAACAGAGATTCCATTACTTGCGAGGGTAATAGCAATTGCGGATGCATTTGATGCCATGACTTCGTCAAGATCCTACAGAGCTGCATTGCCTGTTGATGAAGCATATAAACGAATAATTGAAGGAAAGGGTTCACAGTTTGACCCATTGCTAGTTGAATCATTTAAAAAAGTATATCCAGCATGGGTTGACTATCATTATAAATATCCTTGGAAAGAAAGGATTGTACTTAAGGAGGTGGAAGGATGAAAATCCGTAAGCTTAAAAAAGTTAAGACAACTTGCTGGTGGTGTGGCTATTTTGGAATCAGACCATGATAAATTATGGATGCTAGCATAAAGCTATGCATCCATGTTTTTTATTTATGGCTGTGATAAATGGAAATAGTTGATTATGTAAGAGCTGATTGGAGCATAAGGAGCTAAGTCTCCTAAAATGTAGGCACACATTCCTTCGTTTGTGGTGGATTCAGAGAAGTTGATTAAAGTCTTTTAATAGTACGGGTTTTAGTATTCCTATAACTGAATAAATGCTGCGGAGGCTATACTGAACTGTCTGGAGCATAAACCAACAACCTAGTAGCGCAGTCATATTTTTAATAGTAAATGGTGAAAAAAAATGAATCTTACATTAAACTCTAGTATTTCCATAGGTCCAATCAATATCCAAAAAGATAAAAAACATTTTATAGTAGAGGACAAGAATTCCGGTGAGTTTTATGAAATGCCGGAGATATGTATTGAAGCTATTCATTTAATGAATGATGGAATGGCATTAGGTGAGATTGAGCAGTTTCTTAAAGGAAAGTACCCTGATGAAGAGGTTGATCTTCTTGATTTTGCAAAACAATTGATGGAGCTGCAATTAATTGCTGAAATCGATGGGGTTAAAATAGATATTCATGAAAAAGGGAAGGAAGAACATGGATTTCAATGGGTTTCTCCTAAACTAGGAAAATTTTTCTTTAATCAAGTTTCATTGGTAGTGTATTCGATATTTTTCGTGGGAATTATTCTGATGTTTATTCTGGAGCCATCGTTGTTTCCACATTATAAAGATTTGTTTATTTTTCATTTATTGGCGTTTAATATTCCCGGATGGCTTATACTATCTTTTATCCTAGTAATGATTCACGAATTTGGACATATTTTAGCGGTAAGATCTTTTAACCTTCCAACGAAATTGGGGATTGGACACCGGTTATTCCTAGTTGTTCTCGAAACAGACATGTCGTCTGTTTGGAAGTTACCTTCAAAGGATCGGAATGTATTATTTTTAGCAGGGTTATGTTTTGATACAACGATTCTTTTCTTTGTTCTACTGGCTCAGTTAATTTTTGCTGATGGACCATTCATTTTCCTTGGTTTTCTTAAGCTCGCTGCATTGGATATATTTATTCGAATGATTTATCAATGCTGTTTTTATATGAAAACAGATATATATTATGTAATTGAAAATCTTACTGGCTGTTATAATCTAATGGAAAATGCAGAGCAGGTAATAAGAAACAAGCTACCATTTATTAAGAGTGTCCGCCAAAATGAAGTTGTATTTGATGAAGAAAAAAGAACGGTTCATATGTATGCATTATTTTACTTTGTTGGAGTGGGTCTGACACTACTCCTATTCTTCGGGTATTTTATTCCGCAAGTTGTAACGGCATTGACAACCATTGATCATTGTTTTTCCTATGGACCGTCATCCTATCATTTTTGGAATGCCGTTTTTTCTACGCTGCAATTACTCATTGGATTACTATTGCTTTTATATTCATTAAGAAAAAAATATATTTTAAAAAGGTTTTAGACTTGGAGTGTCTAGTAAGAATCCCTGCTTCTGTTTATTTGTGACAAAACTATGTCAAAATAAGAAATTCTAAGGGTTTTTTTCCCACAGGATGAGGGATTTCCCCGATATAGATAACACTTCCGTTTTTCTTACAATAAGGGTAAGAAAATGGAAGTGTTATTTTTTTAAGGAGGAAGAAGAGAAAATGCAGGCAACCAATAAAATGCAGATGAATTCTGCATCTACTAAAAAGAGCACCATCAACGATGCCTTTGCATCTAAGTTTGCCAAATCTATGTTTCTAACGGTTTTAGGTATTGCCATTTTAATGTTTATTGGTACAAGAATGTTTACCCATATTGACTTGAATCTTTATGGATATATGGTGGGAACAATCGTCTTCCTTGGAGGTTTCTTTTATCGATTTATTGCTTGGGGAGAAAGACCACCAACGAAAATTATTCTTAAAAAAGGTCTCAAGCTTGTTTTTAGTAAAAGAACAGCAAAAACAGCTGTCAGTCATTTGGCGATCTACGATTTCATTAAAAAACGTGGATTTTATCGATGGATGCAGCACGTACTGATTGGTTGGGGATGTATCCTTGCATGTTTAGTTACTTTCCCGCTTGTGTTTAGCTGGATGTATTTTACGATGGATGACAACGGTTACTACACTGTCGTTGTGATGGGAATGGATTTATTGCAGATTAAGGCTGACGGAATCATTGCCTGGTTCTCATACAATGCCTTAAACATTTCTGCCATCATGGTCATTGCTGGTGTTTGCATGGCATTGTATCGCCGTGCGAAAAACATGCAAGCAAGAGCCGAACAAAAATTTATTTACGATTTAATGCCACTATATTTATTACTTTTTATTTCTATAACTGGACTTTTACTAACGATTCAAAACGTATTTTTACATGGCTGGATGCAGCCGCAGATGTCGCTGATCCACCAGTTTTCAGTCATCCTAACTTTAATCTATTTACCTTTTGGTAAACTGGCACATATTCCGTTCCGTCCAATGAGCGTATTGGCCAGAAACTATCGTGAACATTATGGAGAGCAAAAAATGAAGGCATGTAAAGTGTGCGGCGATCACTTTGTCTCTGTTGAACAATCAAACGATGTCATTAATGTACTTGGAGTCAATCATATCGAATTTAACATGGAAGACGGCTTCAATCTTGCTGAACTGTGCCTTCCATGCCGTAGAAAATACCGGATTTCCCGTTTCTCAGGAGTTCCTACACATCAAGTGAAGGTTAAGGAGGCAAACCAGAATGCAAGAGGTTAATGTAAAACCGAAGAGAGATCAATTTTTTAAAGAAATCGAAAATGTACATCATCCTAATGAAAAGCTCGTAAAAACACATTGTAGTTATTGCGGGATGCAGTGTGGGATGAATTTGCGGGTGGATACAAGAACAAACAAAATTATTGGGGTCGAACCTCGATATGACTGGCCTGTAACAGTTGGAAAAATGTGTCCAAAAGGGGTTACCGCATATCAACAAACGAATCACCCAGATCGAATTTTACGACCATTAATCAGGGACGATGCATCATTAAAAGGGACAAAAGAAGGATTCCGTGAAGCCACCTGGGATGAAGCCTATGATCTAATCGTTAAAAGATTCACCGAGCTTCAAGAAAAGTACGGAAAAGATACACTCTCAGTATTCAGTGGTGTATCCATGACAAATGAAAAATGTTATTTAACAGGAAAATTTGCTCGTGTGGCATTAGGAACGCGTTATATCGACTATAATGGACGATTCTGTATGTCAAGTGCAGCTGGAGGGTTCCTTCGTTCATTCGGTATTGACCGAGGTTCTACACTGCCATGGACAGATATTCACGAAACTGATTGCTTATTTATTGCGGGGAGCAACACCGCAGAATGTCACCCAACTTCCATGTTCCGCGTGTGGAATGTCCAAGAACGTGGCGGCTACCTAATTGTTGCTGACCCTCGTGAAACCCCAATTGCTAGAAGAGCCGATATACACTTAGATTTAAGGCCAGGAACAGACTTGGCGTTAGCAAACGGTATTTTAAATCTATTAATTCAAAATGGTTATGTAGACGAAGAATTTGTGAAAAATCATACAAATGGATTTGAAGAAACAAAAGAATTGGTGAAAGAATTTACACCAGAATATACAAGTGAAATTACTGGAATTGCTCCAGAAAAAATTATTAGAGCGGCTGAAATTTACGGAAAAGCCCCGAATGCTGTTGTTATGTTTGCACGTGGGGTTGAGCAGCAGCACAAAGGTGTAGATAATGTGTCGGCTTATACGAATCTGGCATTAGTTACTGGTAAAATTGGCCGTCCGAAATCAGGTGTTGCTACATTCACTGGTCAAGGTAACGGTCAAGGAGGACGTGAGCATGGTCAAAAATCCGACTTGCTACCAGGCTATCGAAAAATCACGAATCCAAAACATGTGGAAGAAGTTTGTAAAGTTTGGGGGATAACTCCTGAAGAAATGCCACAGGCGGGTGTTTCAGCCTATGAAATGTTTGAATTAATGGAGCAAAAAACGATCCGCGGATTATACTTGCTTTGCTCGAATCCAGCCGTATCTGCTCCGAATCAGAATTTTGTCCGTAAGGCTTTAAAAAGCTTGGATTTCATGGTATGCGCTGATTTCTATTTATCCGAATCAGCAGAATTTGCGGATGTAATCCTTCCATCTGTCACCTGGTCAGAAGACGAAGGAACCGTTACGAATCTGGAAGGACGTATCATTAAGATTAACAAAGCGCAGGAGCCACTTGGAGAATCAAAACCGGATTGGTTGATGCAAGTGGAACTAGCTGAACGCCTAGGTAAAGGCAAATATTTCTCTCATTTAAAAACAGCTAAAGATGTAGCGGAGGAATTTCGTTTAGCTTCCAAAGGTGGATATGCAGATTATTACGGAGCTACTTGGGAAAAGATTGAAAAGCAAGATGGTGTGTTTTGGCCTTGCCGTGATGAAAATGATCCTGGAACACCGCATATGTTCTTGGATAAAAAATTCTATCATCCGGATGGAAAAGCCAAAATTTGTGCCTTGCCATATCGTCCACCAGCAGAAGAGCCGGACGCTGAATATCCTTTGCGTTTAACAACAGGACGTGTAGTTTTCCACTATCTTTCAGGTAACCAAACTCGCCGGATTCAATTCCTTCGCGATATGTGTCCAGAACCATATGTAGAGGTTCACCCTGAAACAGCAGCGAAATATAACATTGAACATGAAGAAGTAGTCCGTCTATATACGCGAAGAGGAGAAGCCAAATATAAAGTAAAAATTACTGAAGCGATCCGAAAAGATACCGTCTTTGTTCCGTACCATTTTGGACATGAGGAATCTATTAATCTATTAACTAACGCTGCATTGGATCCAATTTCACGGATGCCGGAATTTAAGGCATGTGCCGCACAGATCGAGAAATTATCAATGAAGAAGGTGCAATAAAGTGGTAAAAAAGAGGTTATATCTTGAACTTGAAAACTGTATCGGATGCCGCTCCTGTTTGGCTGCCTGTACACAGTGTGGCGGCCATGAACAACGGAACCGCAATTATGTTTACGATGTGAACCCGCTTGTCAATCGTCAAACCATGCCGTTAATGTGCCTTCACTGTGTCAATCCGGCATGTGCCAGAAGTTGTCCAGCTCAGGCGATTCAAATACATGAAACAGGAGCCGTTCTTTCCGCTCTCGTGGAAAAATGTATTGGCTGCCAAAACTGTACCATTGCTTGTCCATACGGAATACCTAAGTTTGATACAGAACAGAATTTAATGTATAAGTGTGATCTATGTATTGACCGTACAAAAGATGGCATTCCGCCAATGTGTGCAAGCGTATGTCCATCTAACACACTTCAATGGTTGACTGATGAAGAAATTGAAGCGAAACAAAAGCAATTTAACCTTGATAACGGAAAATGGGTTACAAGCATGCCTTATTTGGAAGGCGAGACAAATGTCCGAGTGAATCTCCCTGGAATCCTGCAGGGCGTCACAAAATTGTTCTAGGAGGGATTACCATGAGCGATAAAAATAATAAAATCCCGTTTAATGAAGATAACTATACTCACAATATAAATAGAAATAATGAAAGAAAACTGGACCGCCGCGGCTTTATGAAAACATTAGTCGGAGCTGCGGGTGTGTTCGCAGTTTCTTCTCTTCCTTGGGGAGCAATTGCAGCAAAGGAGCTCTCTGGTTTAAGTGATAAAAAGTATCCAAAGAAAAAAATCGCTGACCTAAAGTCAGTGGCAATTGGTGACGCTGTTGACTTTCATTTCCCAGGAGAACATGACAGTGCGATTCTTATCAGGCTTTCAGAAAAGAAATTTGTTGCCTATCAAAACGCATGTACACATTTACGCTGCCCTGTTTTCTGGGAAAAAGATAAAGGTGAAATGATATGTCCTTGCCATCACGGCAAATTCGATGTGGAAACAGGTGCTCCAACAGCGGGACCTCCAAGACGTCCGTTGCCGGAGATCCATGTCAAAGTGGAAAACGGAGCTGTTTATGCCGTGGGGGTGAAACGTTATGAAGCGTAGCTATGTACCTGTGGCTCTTCTTCTTGCTGTTTTAATGTTGAATATCATTTCGACTCAGTATATGGTTCATCAGTATTTTTACCAAAATTATATGAACACTATCATTGCAGCAGTGGTCAATGTCATATTATTTCCTGTTGCCTTCCTCATCTATAAAAAAGGTGTGAATGTCAATGACTAGCGAAACCTATATTGACTTTTGTTTTATACGTCAAGAGTCAGGAGGATTCGCAGCAGAAATAGATGAATTGTTAACCAATCTTTTCTCCAAAAAGCGCTTGAACTGGTATTTGGAAGAAAAGAAGATGGAAGGAGCAGAAATGGTGATCGCTGAAATTAAAGGAATGAGCGATTGGCATTCAGAAGAAGAAACGATACAGTTCCTTGAAGAACGTGCAGGAGAGAAATTTTGGGAATATCTTCAAGGCTACAAAATGTTCATCTATCCAGTCAAGAGAGGATGTAATAGCTGTGGGGTTCATTAATGTAGAAGAGTTGAAGGAACAATTTATTGGTGCCCCGGTAGAAATTCAAATAACTGACCAAGAAGGTGGGGAACAAGCTCCGATAGTGAAGAAAATGGTCAAAAAAATTCAGCCATGTCCGGACCGTACCCATCTTCGTTTTTATTTCGATGAAAGAAATTTTTTAGCTGTACCATTCTCCAGTCATGTGAGTGAGTCTGATGGACAGTGGTCGGCGATTGATTCAAATAGTGGTTTAACTTATACAATTAAAAAGGTTCAGGTCTTTTAAGAACCTGCCTTTTTTTTATATAGATCTGTTAATAAGTTTCGTTGATTTTTATATGTGTTGATGGGACGAAGCTTAATCGAAAACCCGATTGCATTTCCATGGAATCAACAGCCTAGTGAAACACAGTCTTTTATAATAATATTAGTAAAGGGGGGAGATTAGAAATGGATTTATTAAAAACAAAGCAGCAGATCAGCTCCTATATCATTGATTCACAGGAAGAGGAAATTAAACGAATCTCGTTAGAACTGCATGAAGGTGTCGGTCAAAATCTATATAGTATTCTAACAGGATTGCAGTTTGTAGAATCAAGTACGGCAGAGCCACATATGAAAAATTATTTACGTGAAATGTCGTTGCTGATTAAAAAAACGATTCAAGAAATCAGGCTGCTTTCAGTTGAATTACATCCACCTGCTCTTACCACCCTTGGATTATTGCCTGCAATTAAAAGCTATATTAACTGTTATACATCGACCTTTGGCATTGTCGTTGAAATTGAATCTGAAGGCCCAGAAAGATTGATTCCTGAGAAAAATAGTATTGCTGTATTTAGGGTTTGCCAAGAAGCGTTGGCGAATATTGCTAAATACGCGGACACCTCACACGTGAAAATGAATTTTATTTGGACGGAGAATGAATTAACGATTGCCATACATGATTTTGGAAAGGGGTTTCAGCCGGAGGAACAAAATGATTCCATGCGACTCTCAGGACTTGCAGCAATGAAGGAAAGAATGCTTCTAATTGGCGGGCAATGCAAAATATCTTCAAAACTAGGAGAAGGAACATCTATAGAAATTTCTCTTCCACTAAAATAAATCAAAGGAGAGGTCATTTTTGATTAAAATCCTTTTGGTTGATGATCATGCTGTTGTAAGAAGCGGCTTAAAAATGCTTTTAAACACAAACCCAGAAATGGAAGTTGTTGGGGAAGCATCAGAAGGAGAGGAAGGCATTAAAAAAGCAATGAAGCTGAAGCCAGATGTGGTTGTCATGGATCTAAGCATGCCCCACGGTAAAGATGGACTATCAGCAACAATGGAATTAAAAAAGCTAATGCCAGAGGTTAATATTCTCATTTTAACGATGCATGATGATGAAGAATATCTCTTCCGTGCGATACAAGGAGGAGCCTCCGGTTGTATATTAAAAAGTGCTCCGCATAATGAATTAATGTCGGCGATTGAATCGGTTGCTAAGGGAGATGCCTATTTGCATCCATCCGCTCAGAAGCGATTAATGGAAGAATATTTAGCTGGTGTTAAACAAGACGGAAATGATACGTATAATCTTTTGTCTGAACGTGAAAAAGAAGTATTAACCCTTATTGCAAAAGGGTATTCAAACAAGGAAATTGCGGAAAAACTCGTCATTAGTGTAAAAACGGTGGAGACGCATAAAAGTAAGGTAATGGAGAAACTTCAGTTAAAGACTCGTCCAGAGCTAGTAGAGTATGCTGTCAAAAAGGGATTACTAGGATATAGTATTTGAGGGGAAGGATTTATGTCAGAGATAAAGGAACTGCAGGCAGTCAGGAAAGTATGTGATCAATTGAAAGAGACGATCGCATGTGATTTTGTTGGACTCGCTATACAAAACCAAACAGGCCCGGATGTCAGGTGGCATTATGCCTCGGGTAACCTTAATGATAAATATAAAAGAATTACGGTTCGTTTCGGAAAAGGGGTTGCAGGAAAAATTATTTCTAGCGGCACCCCAATGATGATAACTGACTTTCCCCAAGGTATTGTAGGGAAAGTGACTGATTATCCGATTATGCTAGCTGAAAAACTTGTCTCTACTTATGCGGTTCCTTTATTTTTTAATGCGGTTCCCAAAGGGGTACTACTTGTCGGAAAGAGAGTAAAATACATCTTTTCGGCGCAGGAGCAGGAAAAAGTCTTCAAATCCTCTTTAGACTTGGAACAAATGCTAAAGGAGCATATTTTATGATGCGGGAGTTGGAAAAGGACAAGGAATTAAAGCAAGCAGTAAGTGAACTATTAGACTATAAATTTGCACTTGATGCTTCATCTATTGTAGCGATTACAAATGCTAGAGGAATTATTACTTATGTGAATGATCAATTTTGTTTGATCTCCAAATATTCAAGGGAAGAACTGATTGGACAAGACCACCGGATTGTTAATTCGGGTTACCATTCAAAAGAATTCTTTCGTGACATGTGGCGGACGATTGGATCTGGTAGTGTTTGGAAGGGGGAAATTTGCAATCAAGCGAAGGACGGAACCTATTATTGGGTAGATACCACAATTGTTCCATTTCTTGATCAGAACGGAAAACCTTATCAATATTTAGCCATTCGTTATGAAATTACTAAAAGAAAACGGGCCGAACAAGAGTTGCAAAAAATGATGACGCGTATCATTGATGTTCAAGAGGAAGAGCGCAAACGTTTGTCACGAAACCTGCATGATGGAATTGGCCAGGATTTATACAGCCATTTGATCACGATCAATCGGTTGCTTTCGGAAATGAACCACCCCTTGTTACACCAAATGCAGAAGGAAGCAATGGGACTTATTGAAGAAATTCGAAAAATCTCATGGGAGCTTCGTCCGTCTGTTCTCGATGACCTTGGATTGGTACCGGCCATTCGTTCGTATCTCACAAGGTACTCCGACCATTATAATATTGATGTTTATTTTGATTGTGCTTTAAATAAACGTCTTGATATCAGTATAGAACTGACCATTTACCGAATTATCCAGGAAGCATTAACAAATATTTGGAAATATGCCGACGTAACCGAAGCCAGTGTAACGGTTAGGGAAATGGATGACGTGGTCCGAGTAATGATTGAGGATAAAGGAAAGGGATTTGATCCAGAATCCCATACAACCGGTGTTGGTCTATTTAGCATGGATGAACGGGCTCGTTCGGTTGGCGGGAACTTGACGGTAAATAGTTCTCCTGGAGAAGGTACGAGGATTATATTAGAGGTACCGATTAATAAACAATCAGACTAAAACCAAGCTTGCCTTGGTTTTTTTTATTGGGTAAGAAAGCTATTTTCGAATTCGAGAACGGTTTGGCAACATAATACCTACTGGATATTATCTAAACGATTCATCAAAATGATAAAGGATTTATTAAGAGGGGTGTGAGAAAAAATTTTTCAAAGGTGGGATAACGAATTAATTCAAGGAGTCAGGAGAGCCAAAAGATCTTTATAAACGAGATGAAAAACTTTTTCAAGTGAGCGTTAGCTAATCATTTTTTTAAGATAGGCTCTGTTTATGTTTAATGTTGATTTTTTCAATAAAATGTTAGGGAACCATCTTTTGGTTCCCCAATTCTCAATAAACCAGTCTATTAGATATTCAATAAAGATGTTTGTTTTATATGTTCATACTCATTGTAATGGTTCTATTTTTGAATCCTAATTTTTCGTACAGTTTAATCGCTTGATTTCCTGCATATACACTTAAGCGAACCTCTGAATATCCATCTTGTTTAAGATGTTCGATACCAGTTTCCATCAATTGTTTTGAAATTCCATTTCCCCTAAATTCCTCTAACACAAACAATTCATAAATAAATCCATATACCTTTTCAGTAAATGGGTCTTTACTTGTTCCTATAAGAATCCAACCTATTAGATTATCGCCTTCAGTTGCTATCAAATAATAGCTTCCTTCCTGTAATAATAGTTCAATAAGTTGTTTGACTTTTTCATCTGACAGTTTTGCTTCGCCTAATGTACCTTCGAATAATGCTTGTGGTGAAAGTGATAAAACCTTTTTATATTCCGAATCGTTTGGTTTTCTAATTTCCATAAATTGAGTTCTCCCCTCCCAGTATTTATAAGCCGATTGCCCGTTAACGACCTTTTTAAGTACTGAACTTAGATAGATGGAGACTTTCAAAAGTTTCTGTCATTTCAAATACAAATTCCTTTGTTCTAATTGTAATTTATAGCAAGAACTTGGTTGGGTTTCAAATATCAACAATGTTCTTTAACAGAGCCTAAAGATAAAAAAACGGACCTAATAGGCCCGTTTGCAACAGATATATGTTTCGATAGTAATTATAATTTAAACGAACTCTTTAATGAAACAATCCGATTAAAGACTAGCTTATCGACCGTCGTATGTTTTGGGTCGACGTTGAAATAGCCGTGACGGAAGAATTGGAATTTATCATGTGGCATACTTTCTTTCATATTCGGTTCAACAAATCCTTGCAGCACTTCGAGTGAATGAGGGTTGATCATATCAAGGAAGGATTTTTCCTCATCCTGATCATCTGCGGATTCATCAAGAATTAATGGCTCATAGAGTCGGAATTCAGCCGGTACGGCATGAGTAGCTTCCACCCAATGGATTGTTCCTTTTACTTTTCTTCCGGTAAAACCAGTGCCGCTCTTGGTTTCTGGATCATACGTACAACGGAGCTCGATAACATTGCCATCTGCATCCTTAATGACTTCTTCACATTTAATAAAATAAGCATGCTTCAAGCGGACTTCGTTACCAGGGAAGAGACGGAAATATTTTTTCGGAGGATTTTCCATAAAGTCATCCCGTTCAATATAAATTTCACGGGAAAATGGAATTTTCCGTACCCCCATTTCCGGATTTTCCGGGTTATTTTCAGCATCTAGCAATTCGATCTGACCTTCTGGGTAATTCGTAATGACGACTTTTAATGGATTAATAACTCCCATTGTTCGAGGTGCTTTTAGTTTTAAATCCTCACGGACAAAATGTTCGAGCATTTGAACATCAACCGTCGCATTGTGCTTGGTAACAGCCGTTTCTTGAATAAAATTACGAATGGATTCTGGGGTAAATCCTCTGCGTCTCATACCGGAAATAGTCGGCATCCGCGGATCATCCCAACCATCAACAATCTTCTCATCGACTAATTGTTTAAGCTTTCGTTTGCTTGTTACCGTATTGGTTAAATTCAAACGGCCAAATTCAATTTGCTGTGGTTTATTTTCCATTTCACAATGTTCAATTACCCAATTATAGAAAGGACGTTGGTCCTCAAATTCAATCGTACAAATGGAGTGAGTAACTCCTTCGATCGCATCCTCGAGCGGATGGGCAAAAGTATACATTGGATAAATGCACCATTTATCTCCAGTGTTATGATGAGTAGTATGTGAAATTCGGTAAATAACAGGGTCGCGTAGATTAATATTTGGTGAAGCCATATCAATTTTGGCTCGAAGTACTTTTTCACCATTGCCGAACTCTCCAGCTCTCATCCGTTCAAATAAATCAAGATTCTCTTCAACGGTCCGGTCACGGTAAGGGCTATTTTTACCAGGCTCAGTTAATGTACCGCGGTATTCACGGATTTCATCAGCACTTAAATCATCTACATAAGCAAGGCCTTTTTTAATTAACAATACCGCTCTCCTGTACATTTCCTCGAAATAATCAGAGGCAAAGCACAGATTGTCCCATTCATAGCCAAGCCATTTTACATCTTCTTTAATCGAATTTACATATTCGATATCTTCTTTTAATGGATTCGTGTCATCAAAGCGAAGATTCGTCTCTCCATTAAATTCATCCGCTAAACTAAAATTAAGAACGATGGATTTAGCATGGCCGATATGTAAATAACCGTTTGGTTCCGGAGGGAAGCGAGTAATAATTTTATTATGCTTACCCGACTCTAAATCTTTTATCATAATATCTTTAATAAAATTAGATGTATGATTCTCCACCTATTTCAACCTCTTTCATCTTAGCTACTACTTATTCATAACATAAATATTAATATTTTTCCATGCTTGTCAGCATTTCATTCGAAAAATCAAGTAAAAAACCAGTGGATTCTATTGTCCACTGGCAGTAAATAATTACGAGACTTTTTCCAACCCACCTTCATTAAGTGCTGCAGGTGTTTGAGTCACTCTGTCCCAAATAAATCCTGCCAAAGCACCAGCAACCGCAGGGACTACCCAGCCAAGGCCGAGATCAGCAAATGGCAGATTGTCCATCCATGATTCTAAGAAGCCAAACTGAAGGCCGAACATTTTTAATCCATCATAAAGGCTGACAATTCCTGTTAGGAGCATAGCTCCAGCATATACCTTTTGCGAGAATCGCTGAAACATAGCTAGTGAAACAAGAACGATCGTTAATGGATAAGCCATGACAAGGAATGGCACAGAAATGGTGATAATTTGGTTTAATCCGAGATTAGCAATCAAAAAGCTAGCTAAAGTGACAATGGTGACAACCGTGTGATAATTGAATTTTGGGTGCATTTTTGAAAAATATTGGCCACAGGCGATGGTCAGCCCGACACAGGTTGTAAAGCAAGCTAATGTAAAGATAAAACCTAATAACATTTTTCCTCCATTTCCTAATAAAATCATGGCTGCAGAAGCAAGTAGATCCGTTCCATTTTCAAATTGGCCATAGGCACCCATTTGTGCTCCTACCAAGCCAATTCCTGCATATACAAGGGCAAGGGCTGCACCTGCCACAAAAGCGGCTTTTACGGTATATGCAGTCAATTGTTTTTGATCAGTTACCCCTTTTTGTTGAATTGTTGTTAAAATAACAATGCCAAATGCTAGTGCGGCTAAGGCATCCATAGTGGAATACCCATCAATAAAACCTTTAAAGAAAGAAGCCGTTTGATACGTTTCATTTGGTGCCTGTAAAGGTTTGTCCAATTTGAAAAAGGCAACGACACAAACAGTAACAATGGATAGTAATAAGGCTGGGGTAATGATGTGCCCCATATAATTAACCACTTTTGAAGGGTTTAAGCTTAACAATAATACTAACAAGAAAAATACAGCTGAGAAACCAAGCAATAATAAAGGCTGATGGATTGTATCGTTTTCTAAAAACGGTCGAACTCCCATTTCAAAAGCCACGTTTGCATTTCGCGGAATCCCAAAGAATGGTCCAATGGATAAATAGACCATAATGGTAAAAGCTGCTCCAAACCAAGGATGAACTTTATTTCCAAGGGCATTGCCCCCATCTTTTACGATGGCAATTGCTGAAATAACTAATAGAGGCAGTCCCACGCCTGTTATAATAAATCCAATGATCGCTGGCCAAAACGACGTCCCAGCTCCCATTCCTAAAAATGGTGGAAAAATTAAGTTTCCGGCACCAAAAAACATGGAAAATAGCATTAATCCAACAAAAAATGTGTCTTTTTTAGTCATTGTTCTCTCTCCTTTTCTCACCCTTTTTAGAAATACAAAAAAGCTCGTCCCCATATAGGGACGAGCTTGCTCGCGTTACCACCCTACTTCCGCAAATTAATAATGAATTGCGGCTCTCATCAACGTACCATCATACGCGTCCTAGATTAACGGCAGGCAGTCCGGCTAAGGCTTACTGAGTGAGTTCAGCCTAGCATCTCAGAGATGATTTTCACTTGTGTCCTGACACCGGCTTTCACCAACCGCCGGCTCTCTGTAGTGCAAGAATAACAAGCTACTCTTCTCGTCATCGATTTTTGTTTTTTCTAAAAAATTGGAATTTAAAAATTTATAATAATTATACTATACTATAATTGTTTTTCAAGTGTTTTTTTTTAAAAGGCTCTAATTTATTTAAATGAGTACAAGAATTTGGTAAAGTGGTATTGTAATGTTGGGAGTTAGATTATGATTGTTAAGGTCAGATTTGAATATGAAGAGGATATAGATTATATGGTTTGTCCTGCAAAAGTAGGAAGAAATATTAATCAATTACAAAAGGATTTTTTTAAATGGTTATATAACAGAGAAAACAATCATCCTTATTGGGAAGTTGTTGAAGAAGATGAAGAAGGAAATATTACCTATGGTGTTTGTTATGGCACAGATGCTTTTATTTATTGGCTAAATAAAGTGAGATTTACTAAAGGCAAAAGTGTTGCAAGGGTAATAGAAGTTCCAAAGGTTCCACCTAAAAAAAACAATTACGTTCTAATAAATTAGGGAAACTTTCAATTAGTCGAAGTTTCCCCATATTATTTATATAAAATCAACAATAAAGATGAACAGAGACTAAATAAAATAATGTAATCATTTATGAATTTGTCATGACATAAGTTAGCTAACATTGGTATTTGCTCATATCTCCAATGAACGGTGCATATTCCAGAAAACTCAAGAAAAAAGGGGCTGTCTAAAAAGTCCATTTAAGAGAAAAATGAACCCAAATTAAAAACCCAAGAATGTTGATTTAACAGCATTCTTGGGTTTTGCTTTTATAAAGATTTCGGCTGAAATACCACTTTCCGGACAGCCCTTATTTTATTTTCATGAGTTAGCTAGAATTGGTATTTGTCCATATCTCCAATGATCGGTGCATATTTCCGAAAACTTATGGAAAAAGAGCGTGAACGCTAGAATGTTCACGCTCTTTTTATATACTTGACATTAACGCTAAATAACTGGCAATGATCGAAAGGATCCCCATAGTGAAGGCGAGGAATTTTGGTGCCTTTTTTATATAACTAAAAAAGATAAAAAGCAAGCAAATGATGGCACAAAAGAATAAAGCATAGGATGGAAGGCTTGGGGTAAGTTGGATCGGAAAGTCCATTTCCCCTCCATGAAAATATTGAAACAATGGTGAAATGCCTTCTTCTTTAATCGTTGTTTCAATATTATGGGGAGGTGCTTGTTGTCCGAGCGTCCCCGTTATGGCAAAAATCAATAAAATAAACACACTTTCCAGCCTTGCCCAAGGAAGTGGATTAAAGCCCGGGTCTTTTTTGAATCTATTTCTCGTTAAAATGCTATTAATAAAAGCAAAAACTAAAAGAGGGACAATCGCTAAATGTTTGATCAATAATGTTTGTCCGAAAGATAAAGACCAACTGTTAACATAATCTCCTTCTCTTATCATAAATGACATTAAATGAAATCCTGTAAAGGCAACGATCACAAAACATATAATAGCAAGGGGTGTAAACCACTTTAAAAACTTCTCCCAGTTAGTAGAGTTCTTTGCAAACCAGCTAACAACGGCCAGAATACCTACCCAAATACAAACGGCTAATAAATGAGTGGAGTGGGTTAATGAACCTTCCCATTTTGAAAGAGAGCTCGCATGGCTGGCCCAGCCTGTTAAGCCAATTAGGATCAAAGTAAACAGAAGTCCCTGAAGGGCAAAAATTGGCTTGCGATCAAGTTTGACAGGGATTAGAAAGATGAACAAGAGAACCGAAACAATTCCTATGCGAACCCACGATTTTCCGACTTCAAATTGGAATAGAACGGATTGGATGGTTGAGCCCCATCCTAAATCTTTGTATAAATAAAGAATAATTTTTAAGACTGGAACAAATGAAAGAAAAGCAACTCCAAGAGTTGCTGTTAATAATATCGGTTTAGGAATTTTTAAATCTGGACGAACCTTTTTAGGAACGAGATATAAAATAAAACTCCCCAGTAATAAGGAAAAGCTCAAGTATAGGAGTGCTTCACTAAGAATTGAAATGACAACCATTAGACTTGCTTCCTCCGTTTAAACAACCAGTAACTAGCGATTCCAATGATAATTAATAATACACCGATTGAAACTGGAATAATATAGTTATTAAATGTTGATTCTTCTGTTTTTTCATTGGTATCAGGATTGTCGGTAGCCTTAGTATTTTTTCCTTCATCTTCTTTCTTTTCGTCCTCAGACGGAACAACCTCTTCTTGAGGATCTTCCACTGTTTGATCGTCAGCTAATTGTATAGAGAAAGGAATCTCTCCTTCTAGTATATGACCATCCGCACCGATAATTTTCCAGTTAATTGTATAAGAACCATTTGCAAGCTTATCATCTAATTTACCAACTAATTTATTTCCCTCTACCGCTATAGAGGAAATAGGGATGGGATTTCCATTTGCATCTTTTAAAGTGAAAGTGCTGGCTTGCTCTATATTTGTCTCATAGGTGAGGGTGATCTCTTTCAATGGTTCTGTTACCATTTCCCCTTTTTTTGGAAAGGACTCTTCCAAATGGGAGTGAGCGAATACATTTGTTCCGAATAGAATGACTAACATGGAAAGGATAAGAGAGATTTTTTTATACATCATTTTCAACTCCATTATATTGTTAACTTTATCTGTAGTTCATTCTATCATCATTTGGTAACCTCTACTATCTTTTTCATGCTAATTTTCACAAAGCTTTCATAATTAGATGTTTGTGAGAACTAAAGCAATTTAATACAGTATTCGCAATATGGATCGCCATTCACATTACATTTTACTTCTTTCACCATTACTTTCCCATTATTAAAACGTGAAATAGCACCTTCGAGTATAGCTCCTTCTAAATCACAAGTTTTATTCCCTGGATGAGTGGGAAGACCTTTACAAAAACAATCATCTATTCGTATATGTATTTCTTTCTCTGTGGATTCAATGATACTAGGAATCCCTATTTTTAATTCCTTGAAAAAGGAGAGTACTTCTTCCATATTTTCTACTGGCAAACTTTGTCCAATTTTTCGGCCGACGGTCTTTGTTGTACTAGCCCCTTTCATAGGTAATCCTTGATACATCCCTATTAAACGAACCGACCGAAATAACTCCAAGGGGACGCTGTCGCCTAATGTTTTACGATGAATTAGTTTCATATCTTCATAAGTAAAAAGATCCATTTTGAACAATCTCCTTTATTTAGTATTTTTGTACTTTCATTTTATATAAGAAAAAATAAAATCCCTTGATTTATATCAATTCGGTTCAATAAACAAATAGATAAACTGAGTAACAGAAAGTTTATTCAAATTCAGTCAATAAGGAGAGAAAATAGGATGTTTGAAATCATTAATAATAAAGTAGTCATGGATGTTCGAGAGCGAATTGCCCGAGGCGAACATCCAAGAGGAGAGATTCTTCAATATATTAAACATGCACCTATAGGAACTATTTTTGAAATTCATCTGCCATTTCGCCCAGAACCACTCATAGCAAATATACAATCACTCGGGATGAATGTGATTGTCAATGAGCTTGAGCCTCATCATGTCCGGCTAATGACTGTAAAACTTGACGAAATTTAATTCATTTCTGCTATTTGTTTAAGTTGATTTAATTCCAGAATTTGTATATGGCGAGGGCCGTTTACACGAATCAAACGCTGAGATACAAAAGACTGAAGTTTGCGACTGACAGTTTCTGGAGTTGTTCCGATATAGCAGGCTAAATCTTTTTTTGTTATTGGCAGGGTAAAGGAGTGGTTTTTTGCCATCAGTTTATCGTGAAAAAGAATCAATACTTTAGCAAGGCGCTGTTCTACTTCCATCAAGCTTAATAACCCAACGGATTCATCGGCCTCATGTAACCGGTCATTCAAGGCAAGCAGAAAACGATACGATAAATGGGCGTTACTTTCCATGGTGGATAGAAAATCTTTTTTGTTGATAAAACAAATAACCGTCTTTTTCACAGCTTCCGCATTTACATAGTGTGTTTCATTTTTTAACAGTGAAAATAAGCCGAAGAAATCACCTGGAAATAATAAACGAACAATTTGTTCTTTTCCACCTGCTGACATTTTTGTTAGTTTAATGACTCCCTCATTGACGACAAATAATGTATCGGACCGTTCTCCCTCCTGAAAAATTAATTCTCCTTTGGAGTATGTTTTGCTTCTTGTGACCTTTTGTAATAGTTGGAGATCTGCCTCATTTAAACCTTGAAAAACGGGAACAGACATAATGCATAGAGCTTCGTGTGAGCAGCCATTTCCACAGCACATGATTGATTCCCCCCAATCCTTTTATAAATTCATAGTATCTTCTAACATTTATTTTGGTAGTGATATGTATCAATGGGGGTTCATAAATAATCTGGACACCATGAGCTTATTAAGTTAGTATCAAATGGTTAACATTGAATAAATAATAAGAAAAAAACTTCGATAAAGGAGTCAAATATGTTGAACACGTTCAAACCATTTCTTCAGGAGGCGTGGAAAAAATCGGGATTTCAAACGATGGCCTCCATTCAGGAGAAAGCAATTCCATTAATCCTGGAAGGCAAGGATGTGATTGCTGAATCACCTACAGGAACGGGTAAAACCCTTGCTTACTTATTGCCGTTGCTACAAAAGATAGAACCGGAATCATCAGCCTTGCAAGCGGTAGTTTTGGCTTCTTCACAGGAATTGGTGATGCAGATTTTTCAGGAATTTCAAAAGTGGTCCGAAGGCAGTGGTATTAGAGGGATTTCCATTATTGGCGGGGCAAACTTAAAACGGCAGATAGAAAAATTAAAAAAGCGTCCACATGTGATATTTGCTACTCCGGGGCGGCTATTTGAGCTCATCAAGCAGAAGAAAGTCAAAATGCATGAAGTCAAGATGATTGTATTAGATGAGGGCGATCAACTTCTCACAAAAGAGCATTTAAGCACCGTGCAGAATATTATCAAATCGACAATGGGAGACCGCCAAGTTGTTTTGTTTTCAGCCACGCTGAATTCAGCCGCAGAAAAATTAGCAAAAGAAATCACTAGAGACTCTGAATTGATTCGAATTTCCCGGGATGAATCGGTTTCATCCGGAGGAGTGGAGCATATTTATTTTGTAAGTGAGCGCCGGGATAAAATCAAACTTCTTGAAAAAATTGCTCGATTAGATGGAAGCAAATCGTTGGCTTTCATTAATGACATTAGCGAGCTTCAAGTATTAAAAGAAAAACTTCAATATAAGAAGCTGTCAGTAGCCATTTTACATAGTGAAATGAATAAATTAGAGCGAAAACAAGCCCTTAAAGCCTTCCGTGAGGGGAAAATAAATATGCTTATCGCGACTGATGTGGCTGCAAGAGGGCTGGACATTCAAGGAATTACTCATGTAGTCGGAATTGATCTTCCGAAAGACCTCTCCCAATATGTTCACCGGGCCGGCAGAACAGGTCGGATGGGGGCAAGCGGGACCGTCATCTCGCTTGTGACACAAAGGGAAGAACGAGAACTGAAACAATATTGCCGGCAATTAAAAATAACACCGAAAAAGCGAACTTTTTATAAAGGGCAAATTGTAAAGTTTGAGGAAAAGTTAAAGAAATAAGCAGATTATGTCTTTCATCATGAAGAATGCTCAGAAGATATAGAATAAGTCCCACTGATTACACTCATACTATCATTGAATTTTCATAAAGGAGTGGCAGTTATGGGAAAGCAAAAGCTGGGCAACGCAAATGCACAACGGAATAACAATGTGAAAAAAGGAATGAAAAACAGTTCTGAACTGGTTGAGTTTGAAACTGGTGAAGAATTAAAAAGAAATCGTCCTCATGGTAATCCAAGGTAAAAAAGGAACGCCTCCAAAAATTTAGGAGGCGTTCTCTTTTTTGTCATTGCTTTCAATTCTCCCTAAAAGCGATCCATTCTATTCTTTTTTCAAAAGCTCCAAAGCTTTTACGGCTGGACCTTCAATGACCTCGCCAGTATAGGAGTATCGGGAACCATGACAAGGGCAGTCCCACGTCTTTTCTCCTTCATTCCACTCACATTCACAGCCCAAATGGGTACAAGTGGTGTCTACCACATACAATTTGCCGTTCTCATCCCTATAGGCACCCGCTCTTTTTCCTTCGTAAGTAACAGTTGATCCTTCGCCGGCTTGTAAATCATCTGGATCCTTTGGTACAAACTCAACTTTTCCTTTTATCAAATGTTTGGCCACATCTAAATTGGCTGTCATGATGCTTTTTACATCTGGATCGGCATGGAAGCGCTGAGGCGAGTATAATTCCATGTATGGGTTGTCACGTTCTAGAACATAATCACGTAGCAGATGGCCGGCAAGAATTCCCGTGGTCATACCCCATTTTTTATAACCAGTTGCCATGTATATATTTTTGCGCTCCGACGTAATTGGACCTATATATGGGACTTTGTCCGATGTGATTAAATCCTGGGCAGACCAGCGATAGGAGAACTCCTGAATGCCACATATATCTTCGGCAAATTTTTCAATCGCCTCATAATGTTTCATTGTATTAATGCCTTGCCCGGTTTTGTGCCCTTCACCACCAATAATCCATAACGTTCCCCCTTCGATGGGAGTGAAACGGATCGAGCGGGAAGGGGTGTCAGCGCTTAAATACATGCCACCCGGATATGATTTGTCCGTTTTAATGCCAATGGCATACGACCTGCTTGCATACATTCTGGCAAAATAAAGTCCCGGCTTATCATAAAAAGGGAAATGGGATGCCATGATGACATGTCTACAGGAAACTTTATGTCCATCCTTTGTCATAACTTTCGGATTGTCGGATTGATCGTCTTGAATATCGGTTGCGGTGGTATGTTCAAAAACGAAACAACCAGATTTCACGGCTTCTTCTAACAGTGCCTTTAAAAATTTGAGTGGATGATATTGAGCCTGGTTCCGCATGATTAACGCGTTTTTAATGGAAATATCAAAAGGGATGGAGTCTGTTAAAGCCCCATCAATTCCTAGCTTTTGATAGGCTTGATACTCCGTTTTTAGTTTCTGTTCATATTCCCCGGTTGTTGCATAGAGATAAGCATCTTCTTTGCTAAAATCACAATCAATCTGTTTTTCTTTTACCTCTTTTTCAACAAATTCAATAGCATTTGTGTGTGATTCATAATAAAGTTTTGCCTTGTCTTCGCCAAAATGTTGGATCAATTCGTCATAAATGATGTCATGTTGTGCAGTTAGTTTGGCTGTTGTATGGCCGGTGGTGCCATTCAATACGGTTCCTGCCTCAAGGATCGCTACTTTTTTCCCTTCTTTTGACAGTAAATAGGCAGCAGTAATACCAGTGATCCCTGCACCGACTATCGCTACATCGACAGATATATCTTCCATTAATTTTTTAAAAGAAGGCATTTCTAATTCGCGCCAATATGGTTTTGGGAATTGAGGCATTTTCTTTGCTGAACTCATAAGATCCCCTCCAAGTGAAAATAGAATAAGTTTAATTTTTCCTAAATAGAAAAATTTTATGTGACTGGAGGGAATGGATTAATAGCTCAATAAAAAGAAGCCCATATAAAAGGGCTCCCAATTATTCTGTATGGATCTTATCAATTCTGGTCGCATCTTCTGAATGAAGGGCCTGTTTTAAAAAATAAACAAGGGTTCCGCCTAGCAATCCTAGACAACTTAAGAAACCAATCGTGAGTATCCACCATATAACCATTTGGTTCTCCCCCTTATGCATGCACCGTGTTTCTTACAGATATATGCTTGGGGGAGGGGATTCTTTCCAATAATTTGTTAATGTTCGTCCTTTTTCTTTAGATTAGTGTAATAATCTACTTTTTTAATATTAACACCGACAAAAGTTTCTATAATGGATTGACCACCAGCAATGGAAAAAATCAGGATAAAAACAAAGGCAACCTTTGGGAAAAGAAGATAAGCTGTTCCGATCAATATGGCGCTCCACACACCGGCACACCAATAACATTTTAATAAATATCCGAACATCGATTTAGGTACTTCCTTTGTCTCCACAGTCCCATTTTCCGATTCCACCTTTACTTTTTTAACAAAAGGTTTCCGGATGGTCTCGGTGATCTTATCAAAAACAATTAAATGGGTAAAGCGATAGCTGGCCAATATTAACATGATATAGGTCATCCAGGAAATGTCTCTCAATTTTAGTCCTCCAAAACTTATTAAATTCAGCAAATGCACTGGTGTTTTTAAGGAATGACATGATGTCTCGTTTCCTTTTATATTTTGAGTTTGAAATCAAAATTCTATCCGATTAAACGTCACCAGCACTCGTTGTCAACCTACAAGGAATAGTTCCTGCCCTTAGTTTTAGCTCGACTACACGAATAGAAGATCATCTCGTACATCACTACTCGGTATAAATGATCATCTTTAGCTGATTAGGGACTGACTCTTTCTACGTCTCGGGTCCTATAAAAAAATCAAGCTCAAGCGCAATTTTGAGGGAAAGAGAAAAAAGGTAAGATGAAATCAAGATAAAGAAAGGAAGTGAACAGGAAAATGAAAAAATTTGGTTTACTTTTGGCAGGAGGAATAGCAGCTGCGGTGTTACTTTCAACCATTGTCCCAATGATTGGGCTGGCGGTTAGCTTGGTACTCCTATACTTGATTTTCAAACAGTTTTTAAAAGCTAAATCGACTTGTGCAAAAATTGGTCTAGGGATCGTCGGTTTCATTGTGTTAGTGGCTTCCATTCATAATGTACCAGCTGTCATCGGCTTGGTTGCGGCTTATGTATTGTATCTTGTTTACAAAAATTGGAACAGAAACAAAGTGAGCAAAGTGAAAGAAGACTCAGACCCATTCACCAATTTTGAAAAACAGTGGAATGAATTAAATAAATTTTAATTGGAATTGTATTTGAGGCTTAAAGTAAAAAATGGAAAACATCAAATTCATTAATTATAAAAGGAGTGTTTAAATATGGCAAACTTATTTACAAGAATTAAAAACACAATTTTAGCAGATTTGCATGAGGTTCTTGATCAAAAAGAAAAGAAAAACCCAATTGCACTATTAAATCAATATCTTCGCGAATCAGAGCAGGAAACAGAAAAAGTTCGCAAATTAGTAGAACGCCAACATAATTTGAAGGATGAATTTACACGAGAATATCATCAAGCACTTGAATTAGCAGAAAAAAGAAAGTATCAAGCAGAAGTTGCTTCTAAAGCGGGTGAAACAGAGCTTTACGAGTTCGCACATGCAGAGCATATGCAATACACAGAACGTGCTCAGCGCCTACAAGCTGCACTTGAAAAAGTGAATGACCAGCTTAAAGAATTAGAACGTAAGTATGAAGAAATGAAACATAAATTAAAGGATATGCATCTTCGTCGAATGGAATTAATGGGACGTGAAAATATTGCCCGTGCCAACCATCGAATTAATCAAGTATTAGAGTCCAATGACTATTCAGATAAATCATATTCACGTTTTCAAGAAATCGACAACTATCTTAACCGATTAGAACATCAAGTGAATAGCTCTTATTATCGAAGCACCATTGACGCGAGAATTGCAGAGTTAGAAAAGCAAATGAAAATGGGAGAAAGTAAGTCCAATTAAGGGCAAATATGGTATTCTTATAGAGGCGCATTTTTTAGCGCCTTTTGTGCATAAAAAGATTAGTACCTCGTAAAGTACCGCTCAATAGGCAAAATAGATTTTAAATAGAAGGAAAGTATGAATGGGAATTTTATACTTTTCTGTTAGCTAAAATAAGAGGAAGGGGTGAGCCCATGTTCAAAAATATAAAAAGCGATTATACAGGTTGGTTAGTGTTTATCGGAATCATTGTTTTGATTTTAGAAATTTTATTTTTTAATGAAGGGCTAATCTTCCACCTCTTTATTGCTGGCGGTATGGTCTATTTTGGACGTAGGCATCAAGGGAAAAAATTAAGAAAGCTTCTTTTCTTTGGTGGTCTTATTTTACTAGGAATTAGTGTTTTAAGTATGATGACGTTCCGCTTTTTATTAGTAGCGATTTTCTTGCACTTTTTCATACAATATATAAATTCGAAAAAACAACCGAAAAAGATAGGGCTTGAAATTACACAAACGGAGACAAAACGTCAAGAACCAATCTTGTCAACCAAACCATTGTTTGAAAATATGTTTCTTGGACAGCAAAAAACTCCGTCTAGTGTGTATGAATGGAATGATATTAATATACAGGCCGGGATCGGAGATACGATCATTGACCTTAGTTATACTGTTCTTCCCAAAGGAGAAACGGTTATATTTATTCGAAATCTGATTGGAAATATTCAAATTCTTGTTCCATATGAACTAGATGTAAGTGTCCAACATTCTTGCTTAATGGGATCGACCAACGTTTTTGAAAATAAAATTCCAAGAATGTTTAATCAAGTATTGCATGTAAAAACCCCAGCATATGATCAAGCGGAACAAAAAGTAAAAATTATCACCTCGCTTATCGTCGGGAATTTAGAGGTGAACAGAATATGAGTACAACAGGCCGGCAAGTAGTTACGAGTATTGGCTTTTCAGTTCTGTTTGCTCTTATGATTGGGGCAGTGTTTATTTATGTTTATCCCTTGCACAGCTGGTCCGAATTATGGTCCAAAGATTTTATGGATATTCCATTTATTATTTTTCTCCCCGCGTTTAGCATTGTGGCGGGAATACTTTTAGGATCAGTTACAGGTCTTTATTGGAGGAAACAGTTTCATCTAATTGATCAATCTCTTCGACAGTTAGAGGAAGGAAGACATCCGGAAATTAGCCAAAAACCAGCAGTATCAGAGTTGCAATCCATAGCGACTCGGATGGAGAAAATCGGGAAGCAAATTGCGGAGCAAGCAAAGCTGTCACAGCGGCTCGCGACCGAAAAAGCAGTAGATCAGGAAGCGAGAATACAGGAAATTATTGAACAAGAACGGAATCGCTTAGCCCGGGAGCTGCATGACTCTGTTAGTCAGCAATTATTTGCAGCATCCATGATGATGTCCGCTATTAATGAAACAAAAAAGCAGACAGAAGAATCATTGGAAACGAAGCAGTTAAAGATGGTGGAAGAAATGATCCACCAATCACAATTAGAAATGCGGGCGCTTCTATTGCACCTGCGTCCTGTTGCGTTAAAAAATAAAACCCTTCAGGAAGGAATCGAAGAGCTGTTATTCGAATTATCACAAAAGGTGACACTAGATATTAAATGGAAATTGGAAGATTTTCCACTTGATAAAGGTGTGGAAGATCATTTGTTTCGAATCCTTCAAGAGTCTGTTTCTAATACCCTTCGTCATGCACGAGCAAATCAACTTGAGGTCTTATTAATAAAAAGAGAAGATCTTGTAATTATGCGAGTTGTCGATGATGGTATTGGATTTGAAGTAGACGAGACAAAGGCAGGATCCTACGGTATGCAAAACATGCATGAGCGAGCCATTGAAATTGGGGGTACATTAAAGGTCATCAGTGTAAAAAATAAAGGGACACGGCTGGAAGTAAAGGTCCCGGTTTTGGAAAATGGAGTGGGGGCGCATGATTAGAGTATTATTTGTAGATGATCATGAGATGGTTAGAATTGGAGTTTCGGCTTATCTTTCTGCACAGCCGGACATTGAAGTAGTTGGTGAGGCGGATAATGGAAAAACCGGGGTAGAACTGGCACTTAAACTACGGCCAGACATCATTTTAATGGATTTAGTGATGAAGGAAATGGACGGAATTGAAGCAACAAGGCAAATTATGGAACAATGGCCAGAAGCAAAGATTATTATTGTAACAAGCTTTTTAGATGATGAAAAGGTTTACCCGGCACTTGAAGCGGGGGCAACTAGCTATTTATTAAAAACCTCTAAGGCGAGTGAAATTGCCGATGCCGTCCGTGCAACCTACCAAGGTCAGTCTGTTCTCGAACCGGAAGTAACCGGAAAAATGATGGTGAAAATGCGCAAGAAAAATCAGCACCTTCCCCATGAAGATCTCACTAGCCGAGAATTGGAAATCCTTCTACTGATGGCAGAAGGGAAAACGAATCAAGAAATTGCCGATGAATTATTTATTGCACTTAAAACCGTAAAAACTCATGTCAGCAACATCCTTAGCAAACTAAATGTTCAGGACCGGACTCAAGCTGTCATTTATGCATTTAAACATTCATTAGTCAAATGAAAATGGCTATGAAAACATAAGCCATTTTGTTATATGAGCAAGATAAAAATTAACTTATATTAGTAAACAAAACATAAAAAGTGTGGTTATGATTAGCCACGCTTTATGTTTTTGGTGGATTATTATTGTTAAACAAGAATAAATAATAAGGAAAAACGTTTGGAAACCAAGCGTTTATTTTATGCACTTTTTAACTATGGACAGTTGACTTGTCCTAGGATAAGGAATTATATTTTTTGACTTCGAGAAATTGTCTAGCTCCAACCCCTAGCGGCGAGACGCCTTCGATCTCCTCCCTACGATAAGTCAACATCGATTCGACTTTCGTCTCATCGTGTTTCCTTTATCTCAGTTGGTGGCCACCACAAGGAAGACCCCGGCAGCATAATCATCGCACGACCGAAAGCGATAGCTTTTGGGAGGCAGCCATACGCCGCTGAGCAGGGGGCTTTCGCTTTTCTGATTAGATGAGATAATATTTTTGACTTCGATAACTGTCTAGCTCCAGCGCCCTAGCGGCTAGTATCCTTCAGTCTCCGCCCTACGATAAGTCAACATCGAATCGCTATTGCTCTTCGTGTTTCCTTTATCTCAGTTGGAGAGCTCCACAAGGAAAGCTCCGACAGCATCAACATCGCACGACCGAAAGCGATAGCTTTTGGGAGGAGGCTATACGCCGCTAAGCAGGGCGCTTCCGCTTTTCTAATTTCCTCTACTATTCACGGGACTTGTCTCATATGCTTGTAAAAGCGAGATGAAAAAAGGGGAATGGGATCATGGCTATTTATTACAGAGGCATATTCTTTTTGGCAGTGACAGCATTTTTAGGGGAAGGTATAGAGTTTTTGGTGAATATGATTCTGGCGAGAGAGCTAGGTTCCCATGGATTGGGGATATATATGTCCATCTTGCCGACGATATTTCTTATCGTCCTTTTAGCAAGCTTTGAATTGCCCGTATCCATTTCTAAATTTGTGGCAGAGAGGGAGGAACGTTACCACCGGAATATTTTGTATCATGCAATAAGGTTGGCCATTATTTTAACTTCCATTTTATTACTGATTGGGACCATTGTCGTTCCCTTTGTCCCTGTGTTTCAATCATATCATCCTTCTATCAAGTGGCTTGTTTTACTGCTTATTCCGGTTATTTCACTTACATCGGTAGCCCGGGGTTATTTCATGGGGAAGCAGCAGATGGGGAAAATTGCTACAGCTAACTTTTTAAGAAAATTTATCCAGCTCGGGGCTTTGTTTGGCTTATTTCGGTTCTTCGAATTTAATTCAGAGACTTCTTTGTTAGTTGCCATTAGTACATTGATTGGAAGTGAGGTTGTCGTTTTTCTTTATCTTATTTTTATGTTTAACATTCAGGTACAGCAGATGAAACGGCAACCTTTTTCTAATTTGAATCGAAAGCTTGTCCGGAAAAACTTAATGGCGGTATCCATCCCAACAACCGGAATGCGCTTGTTTTCCGCACTGACTAATGCAGTGCAACCATTCCTGATTAAAGGGGCATTGGTTCATTCCGGTTTAACAGGAACGATCGCAACAGAACAGTTCGGTATGTTAATGGGGGTAGCTATGTCAATCGGCTTTTTTCCAGCTTTTATTGCCCATTCATTACTGATTGTTCTTATTCCAGCAGTATCCAAAATATATGCGGAAAATGATTATTCGAGTCTGCAAAAAATGCTCCAGCAAGTCATGATGCTGACTCTTATTTATGGATCAGTGGCTGTTACCATTTTCTATTTCTTTGCACCTGATTTGACTTCGTTATTTTTAAAATCTGAAACCTCAGCAGAATTTTTGCAACTGCTCTGGCCATTTTTCTTGTTCCATTATTTCATTTTGCCACTACAGGCATTTATGATTGGCCTTGGTATGATCAAGGAAGCTTTTTTTCATATTATTTGGTCAACATCCATCAGCTTTGGTTTCATCTTCTGGCTGGGGGCCATGCCGGAATGGCGTATGGATGGAGTAATTATCGGAATGAACACAGAGGCGATTTTGCTGGCACTCCTGCATTATTTTACTGTTACGAAAAAAATCGGCTTATCACCATCTATGAAAAGGCCATGGCCAAAAATAGCTAATCAGCGGTTAAAGTAACTTTTATATGAATAGGGTTACAGGTTTTTCATCGTTGATGATAAAAAAGTAGCTCCAAAAGTTCAGCGAAGTTTCTAGTTTGAATAGCACATAATAAATAAAAAAGGGTGCCCCAAAAGTAAAATGGTACCTGTAGGTAGGACACTCGAACAAAAGAGTGTTCAACCTACAGGTATTTTTATATACTTGAATTTCAGAATATGGAGATTAGGGGACAACATGAGTAAAATAACATTTTCATCTAAAGAGATAAACATGCTTCAAAAAAATCCAAATGTACAGCGTGTCAGCGAAAGGTCTATTA